>CAYPGT010000062.1:5623-10893 GCA_964410425.1 uncultured Gammaproteobacteria bacterium | reverse complement strand
GGGAAAGGCACTGCCTCACACTGTTTCAGCAACAATTTAAGTCTAACTCTTTCTAAGGCAGATGTAAAGCTCTTGTCAAATAATTTTTCTAGAGGGTTTTATAGTTTTAGATGATAATCGAGTCTTCGCTAATCAGCTTAGCTAACGAGTTTGCTTATAATTGTAAAAAGCCTGAGATTTGACAAAAAAAGCAGTATATAGTACACGCTTCTAGTTTGTCTGTGCGAAAACTACCGTACAGCCACCGTATTTCTTGGTCTTAAGTATGACAAGATCCTCTGAAAAGCTCTCCTCTAGCACCTTAGCTAGTTCCATATTTTTATATTCAAGTAGCATCAAACCCTCAGCTTTAATGAGTTTATTCTCAAGTACCGCCTCCACAGTCTCTATAAACTGCTCTACTGTAAACTTAAACGGCGGGTCAAAAAACACTAAATCAAAGTTCTTGACTGGGTTTTTACGCTTAATAGCCTTAAGCACAGCAGGCAGAGTCCCTACAACTATATTCACCTGCTCGACAAGTTTCAGCTTAAGACTATTAGTTCTTAATAATTTAAGACACTTGGGATCACGCTCTACAAAGCTAACAGAATTAGCTCCATTACTAAGAAACTCAAAACCCATACTACCAGTCCCAGAATAAAGATCTAAAATATCTAGTTCTGAGAAATCTATCCCAAGCGAACCAAGTGTGTTAATAATCGCCTCTCTAACAAGTGCCTGAGTTGGTCTCAGCTCACGAGCGGTGTCGGTAGAAGCGAGGGTAATCCCTTTAAATTCACCAGTAGCAATTTTGAGAACCATAACCTATAGCTGCTCAGATGAAAAACCATTTCTAAACTGTGAGCCTAACTGTTATACCATGCGGAGAGTAGTTAGCGGAGTGTATCATTCTCGAAAATGACTCCCGATTCGGGCTTGAGGATTTGTGTAAAGTTAAGACTATACCATTATCACCTTTATCAGTAATATCACTGGAACTAGTCAGCCAACCACGCTCAACGACACAATCAGTTGCACAATTATCACAGATTTCTACTTGATGACCAATAAATTTTAATAAGCTATTTATATCGGTTGCAGAATTATTACGTGGTACTATTTTGACAGGCTGCTTATTTTCTATACGTTTATTAGTAGATAATTGCTCTAATCGCCTACGTTCTTTATCAAAATTCAATATAGGGTCATTACCAGAGGTTATTTTATTAATTTGCACTTTATCTGATTCATTGACTGAAATAACTTTCGATCCACTAGAAATTTGCTCTAGAATTAAGAAAACTGTACCTTTAGAATTTTTACTTGCACCTGTCAAAATCCCAAGCTCTGTTTTTCCATTAACTTCAACGCTAACATACTGATCAATAAAAGAATGATGACCAGATAAAATTGTATTCTTGCTAACATTTGCAGGTATATATAAAAACCCTGGCTCTATTACTCTACTAAGGCACTGCATAATATCTTAATCTTATCGAGTCTTATATTATCTGTCAAGTTTTAAGAATGAAATTCAATTCTAAATAGAATTTTTGGGACTAATATAAATGATCTAGGACCATGTCAAATAAACCTAAAATCCTTATAGCCGACGACGAATCAAGTTTAAGAACTTTACTTAGAGCTGTCATGTCATCTAAAGAAGGTGAGTTTGACTTAGCTGAAGCTGTTGACGGTGACGATACTTTAATTCAAATCAAAGCTAATCAACCAGATTTACTCATACTAGATGTAATGATGCCAGGGCTCTCAGGATTTGAGGTCTGCGAGAAAATTAAGCGTGACGACAAACTCAAAGATATTATTGTTTTAATACTCACTGCTAAAGGACAAGAAACCGACAAGGAATGGGCTAACTCTGTAGGAGCAGACTGCTTTCTCAGCAAACCTTTTAGCCCACTAGAATTACTTGATACAATTAAGGGCCTACTTAATAATAAAAAATGCAAATCCTCGTTATCCACGGACCAAATATAAACTTACTCGGTACTCGTGAACCAGATACTTATGGTTCCATTAGTATGGAAGAGATTAATAAAGCGCTTAAGGATCTCGCTGAAGCTAATAATATTCAGATCGCTTTCTTTCAATCTAATATAGAAGGCGAGATGGTCTCCAAGATACAAGAAGCCGGCAAGCTTAAGATCGATGGTTTAATTATCAATCCAGCTGCATATACTCATACCAGTATCGCTATTAGAGATGCCATCGCAGCAACAAAGCTTCCTACGATTGAAGTGCATCTATCTAACGTCTATAAACGCGAAGAGTTTAGACACAAGTCAATCACAGCGCCTGTTTGCAGGGGACAGATTTGTGGCTTTGGAGCAACGAGTTACTTACTTGCTCTGAGAGCTTTTATTGATGCGGATTCTGATCCTCATAAAGATTTTAGCTCTTTAGCCTGATCTGCTAAAATTAAATATATGAACAAGAAAAACCCAATGATCATTGTCGAAAACGGTAAGATCACATCCATGGAACCTCTTGATAAGGGCCTTAATGGTAAAGCCAGATTGATCTTTGAAGATGAACTTTCAGATTATGATGATGTAGAAAAGTCTCCTGAATTATTAAGCGAAAAAGCTTTAAAAAAGATCTGGAATGATCCCGAGGAAGATATATACGATGACCTATAAATTTGGTGATATTTTAGTTTGTTTATTTCCATTCAGTAATCATAATGAATATAAAAAAAGGCCTGTAGTGGTGATAAGTACGGAACAATATCACACCCAAAAAGAAGATTTGATTGTTTTAGCAATAACAAGTAAAGTAGATAAATTACTTGAATTTGAAACGGTAATAGAAGACTGGGATGATGCAGGATTATTTAAAGTATCAGGATTTAAATCGTTAATTTTTACAATTGCCAAAAAGAAAGTTCACATGAAACTAGGTACATTAAGCGATAAAGATCAACTTAATTTAGTTAAAACTGTTAAACAAATAGTACAAATTAATGGTTAAGCAAGATTTTCTCAAAAACGAAATCCTACTTTTCGATCGGCAAAGCGGCGGTCCTCTCAATGTGCTCAATTGCTTTCCCAACACTTACGAAGTTGGCATGGCGTCGCTTGGTTACCAAAACATTTTCAAACTCTACGCTACTAATCCTAATACTCACACCTTTAGATACTTCACCAACTTTCACGAGATCCAACCTAAAGAAATTCACTTGATGACCTTCTCCATCTCATGGGAATTGGACTTCATTAATCTGCTGGAAATACTTAAGCAGTTAAATATTCCTTTCAAAGCCAGTGAGCGTGGACCTGAGCATCCTCTAATACTCGGTGGTGGACCCGTTTTGACAGCAAATCCAGAGCCCTGGGCTCCATTCTTTGACATTATTGCTATTGGAGATTCGGAGAATAATACAAAAGAAATAATCGAGGCTTGCCTGCACCATTGTGAAGAACGTAGTGCTTCGCGCAATAATGGATTAAAACTTTTCACTAAAATTCCTGGGCTTTATGTACCGAGTCTAGGCAACAAAGTCGAACGCCAGAAATCATCTAATAAACAATTACAAATGAGCTCCGTGATTGCACCAGATTCTTGTTGGAGTAATGTTGGTTTGCTTGAAGTAGCACGCAGCTGTCCTGAGATGTGTAGATTTTGTCTGGCAAGCTATCTCTCACTACCTTTCCGAGTGCCTGATCTAGAGACAGACCTAATCCCTAAAGCTAAAGAACTACTTAAATACACTAATAATATTGGTTTACTAGGAGCCAGTGTTACTCAGCATCCTGAGTTTATAGACTTACTTAAGTTCCTTGCTGAGAACAAAGCTCAAGTGCAAGTAGCTTCTATGCGCGCTGCTACAGTGACTAAAGAAATGTGCGAACTCTTAGTGTCCTGTGGCACTAAGAACCTCACTATCGCAATAGAAACCGGCTCTCAGAGGCTAAGAGACATCATTAACAAAAAGCTCCCTGAAGAATATATTTTCTCTGCTACACGTTATGCTGCAGAAGCTGGCATGAAACAGCTTAAGCTCTATGGTATGGTCGGACTGCCACATGAAACTGATGAAGATATAGATGCAACTATAGATTTACTCAGTCGCTTGAAAAAAGAAAACCCTCGTCTGAAAATTATTTGGGGCTGTAGTATTTTTACACCGAAGGCCCAGACTCCGTTTCAGGACTATGGTATAGATCCTAATAGCGAGAAAAAATTACAGAAACTAATTAAAACTCTTAAACCGCAAGGCATAGATGTGCGCGAAGAAAGTTATAAATGGGCGCAGGTACAAGCTCTCATCAGTCGCGGTGATCGTAGTATTAATGAGGTCTTGATTCAAGTTTATCAAAGTAAAAATACTAGCTTTGGGGTTTATAAAAAACTCATGGATCCAGTGGCTTATAAGCACTTCGTGTTTGATAATTGGGGTTCTGAAGAAGCGGGCTTCAAATATCCATGGGATAATTTAGTATCAGAGAAACAGAGGATTATGCTTGCTCAGCACAAGAGAAATTCCATTGATCCATTGTTATAAATCTATCTTGTGGAACAGGGAAAGCGCGTTTCGCTCTTTTACTACTACTAGAGTATTCAACTGCTTTAGAGCCTAGCTGTTTTAATTTAAGATTAGCAACTTGTTGCCCATCTTCGCCCACGCTTTGTTCAAACCTGATCATTTGATCTGGTTTATCTAAGATACTGTCTAATAAACCACTGCCACGTAATTCAAAGCGATACGATGGCTTGATAATTTGTTTATTTGAAAGAAGGCGAACTTTAAAGTATGGTTGATCCGGCATAAACTCAAGACCTTGATTATCACTCAGCTTTTGAAAAACCACCGTGTCCCATATAACCAACGATGACTTTTTACTCTCTACCCTGCATAAGAAATTTTGTTTGCCTAAGTTGCAAGGAATTAATATTTTACTTTCTTGGTCTGTTTCATTTCTGATAATTATTTCTGGTTTATATCGAATCACTAAATTAACAAAATCAAGTAAGCGACTCGCTTGATTTATTAAGAATGAGGGCACAAGTAATTTTGGGCTATTTTCAACTTCAGTTATAGTTTTGCTATTTAAAATGCTTTTGCTCAAAGCTTGTATATCAAGAGTATTACTAGCTAAAGGGCCTATAGGGGTGTGCAATAAATTTAAATCAGCTATTTGTTCTGAAATCTCCCCAGCAGCTTTAATGCTATTGTCTAAGCTTCGCAATACTCGATCGTCACTCGCTTTAGCTTTAAGTTCATCAAAAAACTTAGCTATATCGAGATATTGAGTTTTTGCGACTAA
>CAYPGT010000062.1:0-5523 GCA_964410425.1 uncultured Gammaproteobacteria bacterium | reverse complement strand
TTGTATAATAAATGTCATGAAATACTGGCTAATGAAATCCGAACCGGACTGCTTTTCTATAGATGATCTAGCGAAATCACCTAGTAAAACCAGTATTTGGGATGGGGTGAGAAACTATCAGGCACGTAATCTTATGCGCGATGAAATGAAACAAGGTGATCAAGTATTGTTCTATCACTCTAATGCTAAACCCTCTCCTCACATCGCTGGACTAGCCGAGATAGCCAGTGATAAACCCATCGCTGACCCAACTCAGTTTGATCCTAAGTCTCAATACTATGACGAGAAGAGTTCTGCCGAGAATCCGCGTTGGATGACAGTGAAAGTCAAGTTTAAATCTAAACTTAAAAACATACTTACTCTAAATCAAGTCAAAAACAATCCCAAACTGAAGAACATGATGTTAGTACAAAGAGGCTCAAGGCTCTCTGTACAACCTGTTACTAAAGCTGAGTGGGATGAAATTTTGAAGATGGTTGGTTAATCATCTTAAAGCACTTATATACTTGAGAAACCATATAAAGTGGTAAATAAAGTTTTTTGTGATCATTATCAAGTTTATACTCTTTACCACTAAAAACAAATGAAAGCTTAGGTTTATATTTCTCTATAAAAACTTGCAAACTCTTAGACTTAGTAACACTACCTGACTTGATTTCAAGAGGAACAGTATTGCCGTCGATATCCAATACAAATTCTATTTCTGCACTTTTACCTTTCCAAGTATATAAATCTTCAGCCGTATTTGCCGAACATACTAATTCCTGAGCAGCAAAATTCTCAGCAAAGAATCCTTTATAAGTTCCATACTCATAATCTAAAATGGTTGCAGGCTTCAGATTCATTAAAGCACCTAAAATACCAACATCAAAAATAAAAAGTTTAAATTGATTTGGTTCTGCATAAGCTTTTAAGGGTAATTGAACTTGATGAATAATTGAAGACTTAATCAACAGCCCTGCTTTTAATAGCCAATGTAAAGCCGACTCCAATCTTACAAATTGAGCAACCCCGGGAACCGAATCTTTAAATTTAAACTTATTGGCTGAACCGCTTTCATCTCGTCCTAATTGAATAGCAGCACTAGTCCATAAACCCTCAATATGCATTGAATTGAGCTTACCAGAATGTTTAGCTATATCCGAATGATAAGCTTTTATCAAGTCAAATTGCTTTTTTCTTACTTGCTCAAAAGCAATCTCTCTATTGTTTTGATGCGATAAAAAAATCTGAACTACTTCTGGAAGACCACCGGTTATAAAATATATTTTCATTAACTCCCAAAAATTCTTGTGTGCAAGAGAGCTAAGTTTTTCAAAATTCAGAGTTTGTAAAATTTCATATTGAGTAGTTTTATTCAATGCAAGCAAAAATTCTGCAAAAGACATGGGATACATGCTTAAAAAATCAACCTTGCCAACAGGAAAAGAACTCTCACCTAACGTAACACCTAACAAGGAACCAGCAGCAGCCAATTTAACTGAAGGTAAATTTTCACAAAAATATTTCAAACTAGTAATCGCTCTCGGACATTGTTGAATCTCATCAAAAATTACTAAATCGTTTTCAATATCAATATTTATTTGAAAATATATTTTTAAGTCTGAAATTATTCGTTGAGGATTCAAATCTTCATCAAAAAGATTCTTGTAATCTGCATTATCTTCAAAATTTATATAATGATATTTTTTAAAATATTTCTTGCCAAATTCTTTTAAAATATAGGTTTTACCAATCTGCCTAGCTCCTTCAAGTAAAAGAGGCTTACGATCTGGTTTATTTAACCATTGTTCAAGCTTGCTTGTGATTAAACGTTGCATTTCCTATAATATACCACAATAATCAACAAAACTGTTGTTTTTTACCGGGAATAATCAACAAAACTGTTGTTTTTTACGAACAATGGATCACTAGGCCTTAGCCAGGGCATTTGAAACCCTTGCCTTAGTGGTCCAGTTTATAAACAGTTTCAAAAGGAAAGTTCCCAGACTATGGAAGAAAAACCCTTTATAGAAAATTTTACGATAAAGATCCGTAGCCTCTTCTTGTAATGGTTTATTGCCCTTAGTTTTATCAAGTACATGATTAAACTTAGCCGCTTCTGGCAAGAGTCCAGCAAGTAAGCCCCCGATACTCGCCCCTTCTTGATCTTTGTAATAAAGTATCCCTGGCTCCACTCCATGCTTCTCAGACAGCTTCTTGTCAGCTGCTTTCGCAAAGACACCATTTGTAGCTCTATCACCAAAAAATAACGAAACAACAGAAACAGTAAACCTCGTAAAATTCTCAAATGCTTCAAATCGATCTTGAGAATTAACCATCTTGCCAATCAAATAAGGCAAACTGCTAATAGGTACAAACAAGCCTGTTTTAGGGTGATATGAATGTCTAGTATCAATTTTTGACTTGAGTTTATCAAAAATCGGTTTGAATATTGTTGATTTATCAAAATTCATAAATCCACTAAATGCTGCCGGGATACTAAGCAAGCTGGTAATATTCATTAGAATTTGTTTTGCAGAAAACCCTTTAACGTTGCCTAATTTATCGGCGTTTTTATCATTGAGATACTTCATAGAACCGACAAACCTGTCCACCCCTAGAACATATTTCCTAAAAAGCCGTTTAAGAATCGGGAAGAGAGTCCCAATGAAACTCGTGTAACAAGACAATTTCATAAAAATATTTTTCTTAAGATCATAAATAGATTTAACAAACTTATCATCAGGATTAAAATTGTTCATGAAAGATTTTAATTCATTGAGATTGTTTTCTATGGCAGCATGCCCCTGATAAACTTGAGATCGACTATCACTGTCGTTAATCTCTTCCTTCAAGATTCGCTGCTTAGCTTGGTTAAAAGTTTCTTTATTCTCCAGATCAGCAAGGCTAAAAAGCATGAGTTTATCGATCTGTGATTTGTCCAGCTGAGGAAAAACATTACTAAAACTTAAGTGTGATATTTGTTTCAAAACCCAAGGTACACTAAAAATATATCCAGTGGTTTCAAAGCTCTTAAAAATAGCCTCTAGAAAAGCAGCCTTGCCTCGGAAGGCATCAGCAACTATATTTGGTAAATCCTCTGCAAAAATATCTACAAAACCTCTATAAGTTGATTCTCTAGAAAACACAACTTTAGAGAAGTCCATAAACTTCTCATATAGTGAACCTTTCTTACTGTGCTCTGGTTCAATAGGAGATTCTGGAAATGCGTTAGGAATTAAATTATCAAATTTTCTTTCATCTTGAGTATTTTTTAGCTGCGCGCCTATTTGATCAAAACTCGTTAAGTTTCGATTCGGTGTTGGGGTATTAAGAATAGTGGCGTTTATTGACACGACAAAAACTACTGAGCTATTTGCCCAGCAATACACAATACATATTAGCATGTTCAATATAAGTGCTATTAAGTCTATAAATAGCGTATTAGGATTTAACCAAAACCTATAGTTCAGAATCCTAAATTCCTTAGAATTCTAAACCACTGGTATATTTTCCTAAATTATTTAGTGTGCGCAGCAGCCTAATTTATTTGCCCCAAAAAATATCTTAGAATCCTCATGAATAGACATGTCTAAGGTTTTTAGTGAGCCCACTGCTACTTCTAAAGGTATAGCAACTGTCTTGGTTCCGTTAATAGCTGCCATCTTACCCCAATCACCAGCATGAACCATATCAGCAGCCTTGCAGCCTAAACGAGTACCGAGCACTCTATCGTAAGCCGATGGACGTCCGCCACGTTGGATATGACCAAGCACCGTAGAACGCGTTTCACAACCAGTTCTATCTTCAATAATTTTAGCTAAGTGCTCGCCAATACCACCAAGTTTAACGTGACCGAAAGCATCTAATTCTTTATCCTTAGTTAGATCCTCACCACCCAATCTTGCGCCTTCAGCAGCTACGACTATAGCGTAACCTTGGCAGTCATAAGCTTCCTTAATAGTTTTACAAAGGTGATCGATATTAACTTCTTCCTCTGGAACTAGGATATAGTCAGCGTTTCCGGCAATACCAGAATAACTAGCTATCCAACCAGCATGACGACCCATCACTTCACAAACTAAAACACGCTCATGAGAGCAAGCTGTAGTATGAAGATTATCAATCATTTCTGTTGCAATATTCACACAAGTATCAAATCCAAAAGTTACATCAGTACCTGAAAGATCGTTGTCGATTGTTTTTGGCACACCGATAACATTGATGCCCCTATCTTTATAAAGCTTAGAAGCCACTCCACAAGTATCTTCGCCGCCGATAGCTACTAGAGCATCAAGCTTAAGGTCTTTCATAGTCTTCACTACGCCGTCCACGCCACCTTCTATCTTGTAAGGATTAGTACGAGATGATTTAAGAATGGTGCCGCCCTCACGTACTATATCTTCCGTGTTCTCTAAATTAATCTCAGTAGTAATATTATTCACCGCGCCTTTCCAGCCGTATTTAATACCAACGACTTCGTAACCATAAGTTTTAGTTGCTTTATAAAGCAAGCCTCTGATAACTGCGTTGAGTCCTGGACAATCTCCGCCACCTGTAAGTACACCAATTCTTTTTGACATATGTAAATCTCCTAAATTAATTTTAGCAAAGCTCAAAATAGCGCAATAATTCCTTAATAATTCAAACTTTGGGAGCAACAGGTTTATAATAAAGTTATGAAACGCATAGCAATTATGACCAGCGGCGGGGACTCTCCTGGAATGAACGCTTTTATTAGAGCAGCAACGAGGCATGCACTTGATCAAGACTTAGAGGTTTTTGGGATTTATGAAGGCTATCAAGGATTAATAGAGAACAGACTTAAACCATTCAAACGCGCTAGTGTACGTAACATTATTCAACGCGGGGGCACTATATTAAGAACCTCTCGTTCAGAAGAATTCATGACTGTGGAAGGTAGAAAGAAAGCTGCTGCTAATTTAGATGCTCTTGATATCGAAGGATTGATTTGTTGTGGTGGTAACGGTAGCTATGCTGGATTAAAAGAGTTTGCTGGTAAAAACGGTCAATGGTCTGGCTCTGTAATCGGCACGCCAGGCACTATTGATAATGATGTCGACGGCACAGAATATACTATTGGTTTCGATACAGCTATCAATACAGCCATGCATGCAATCGATAATTTGCGTGACACTGGTGATTCTCATAAAATGCACTTTATAGTAGAAGTGATGGGCAGACACTGCGGCGATATCGGCAGAGCCGTGGGCATCGCTTCTGGAGCGGAGTCTGTATTAGTACCAGAGACTCCTACCGATATAGATGAGGTGGTAAGAGAAATTCAAAGCAAAGGACACAATATTATCATCGTCTCAGAAGGTGATGAAGTTGGTGGTGCTTACAAGCTCGCCGAAATTCTCAATCAAAAATTCGCAGCAGAACATCTTGCAACTAAACCTAGTTTCCGCGTTTGTATACTTGGTCATATTCAGCGTGGCGGCATACCGACTGCCCGCGATCGTATTCTGGCTCATGAGATGGGAGTAATGGCAGTAGATGCTTTAATTAAAGGTGAAA
>CAYPGT010000061.1:0-11145 GCA_964410425.1 uncultured Gammaproteobacteria bacterium | reverse complement strand
TAACCACGATTTAGTAGTAACAAGGGAAGGTTATGAATTAGTTAATAAGGGAGATATAAATCTTCAGTCTCAGCCTGCTCTTCTGCTTCTTTCAGCATTTCATAGGCGAATTTCATGGTTACTTTTTCGTCAGTTGCAATTTGCTCGAGTCTGTCCATCTCAATCTTATATTCTTCTGCTTGCTTTTCTTTAAGCTTTTCTAGTGCCTCAAGCCTCTTCTGTGCTTCAATGAGTTCTAGCTTTCTTTGTACCAACTCTTCTCTGCGAGCCTGAAGATCACGCTTCGCTTGTTCTAATTTCTTGTCCAGTTTCTTGATCATGCGCAAATAGTCCTGCGCCATAGAATAATTATTGTCCATCATCTCCTGATGAGTTTCTCTAAGTTCAATAGTTAATTTCTCTACCAAATCATGAGCCTTCTTCACTGCATTTGTGGCAGCGACAACCGCCAAACGAGCCTCCTCTAAAGCCTGTCTTCTTATTGTTAATACTCGTTCTAGCCGGAATTTGAATGGCATGTATCCATATTCTCTCAGAACGAGGTTAAGGGATTGTTAAAGCTGACCGGTACTCTCTAAAAATTGCTAGAATGTGGGCGAGATCATGGCAACAATAACAACTGAAGAACAAACCAAACAACAAGAAGAGCAAGCTCAAGCTAAGGCCGAAGAAGCCAAAAAGCTGTTAAAAGAATTAATAGATGCTGGCGTTCATTTAGGGCACGAGACCAAGAAATGGAACCCTAAAATGGTTAGTTATATTCACTCTGCTAGAGATGGCAGACATATTATCAACCTCAGTAAGACTGTTAACAATATGATGCTTGCAGCAGATTACCTAAAGAAACAAGCACGCATGGGTAAGAACATAATGTTTGTGGGCACTTCTAAGCAAGCTTCTTCCACTGTGAAGAGAGAATCTGAAAGAGCTGATGTTTTTTATATTAATCAGAGATGGCTTGGTGGCTTAATTACTAATTTTGACACTATTAGAGCACGTTTAAATAAACTTAGAGAATTAGAAAGCACTACTGAAACTGGTGGCTTTGCTAATTATGGTAAGAAGGAAGTAGCTAAGATCAATCGTCAAATCGTTAAGCTTAATAAGTCACTTGGTGGTCTTAAGAAAATGCGCGGCAGACCAGAAGTAGTAGTAGCATTTGACATCAATAAAGACGCTATTGCTGTAACTGAATCTAAGAAAGTAGGTTGCACAGTAATCGCTGTAGCAGACACAGACTGTGATCCAAGCGCACTAGATTTTATTATTCCTGCAAACAATGACTCACTTAAATCAATTGAGATTATTGCTAGGTATTTTGCTGATGCAATTATCGCAGGACAAGCAGGCAGCGCTAAACAACGTAGATAAATATTATGAGTTTCACAGCACAAGACGTAGCTAAGTTAAGAGAAATGACCAGTGCCGGTATGATGGACTGCAAGAAGGCCTTGCAAGAAAGTAACGGCAACATGGACGAAGCTGTAAAGTACTTACGCCAGAAAGGTATCGCATCTGCCGCTAAGAAGGCTGGTAATATTGCCGCTGAAGGTGTGATCGCTGCACAAGTATCTGCTGACAAGAAATCTGCTGTAGTAGTTGAGATCAATTCACAGACTGACTTCGTGGCTAAGAACGATGAGTTCCAAGCTTTTGTTAGATCAGTAGTTCAAGCTGCTATTGATAATCAAACTTCAACTATTGAAGAGCTTAAACAAGTTAACATTGGCGGTAAGACTGTTGCAGATTGCGCTATAGAGTTAACGGCTAAGATCGGTGAGAAGATAGACGTAAGAAGAGTTCAGTTAGTGAAGGCATCTGGTGGGGTTTACAGTTACGTACATCCAGTAGGTTCTAAGATAGGTGTACTAGTAGCACTATCAGAAGCCGATGCAGCTAAGGGTGCTGACATAGCAATGCATATCGCTGCAGCTAATCCTGCTCCTGAGTTTATTTCTAGAGAAGAGATCCCAGCAAGTGTTATCGCACAAGAAAAAGAGATCGAAGCTAATAAAGACGATCTTAAAGGTAAGCCTGCAGAGATAATCGAGAAGATAGTTACAGGAAGAGTAGATAAATTACTTGCTGCTAAAGTTTTATTGGAGCAGCCTTTCATTAAGGACTCAGCTCTAAAAGTCTCAGCATACTTAGGCAATGTTAAAGTAGAGAGTTTCGCTCGCTTTAATCTTGGTGAAGGTATCGAGAAGAAACAAAGCGACTATGCTGCTGAAGTAGCGGCAATGATGGGAGCCTAGACTTCTAAATGCCGTTGTGGCGGAATTGGTAGACGCGCTTGACTCAAAATCAAGTTCTTTCACGGGAGTATCGGTTCGATTCCGATCAACGGCACCATTAAACAATATTTAGTTTTTGCATTAGTTCTTTAATTATTGCTACCGAGTTAATTTCTAATCCACAAAATCCAGTATCATCAGCTAATTCAAAACTGTGACTTGCTACCTCTCTATTCACTCCAGGTTCACTAATTTCAGTCATAATTTGATTAAATGCCTCATTAATTTGTTGCAAAGCTGCTTGATCGTTAGCGTAGTCTACGATGCGCTTAATATCCTCTAATCGTTTCGATATCGAGGATAGCTGGGGTGGACTTCCTTGTATATCAATTAATTCAACCTTCCTCATGGCTGCGGCAAATTTAAGTACTGCTACCAAATCTTGATTAACATTTATTTTTTCTAGATTTACTATAAAATCCATTAGCTCAGTAAAAGTTATAAAAGCCTCATGATATTCTTGCGAAGTTGCTAGTAGTTTAAGAGTATCTTCAATTCGTTTGCACCAATCTTTATTATCATCGGTGCTTACAATAGTTTGAAATGCTGCTAGTCCTGGTAAGTGATTTTCTACTGGTTTGAAAATTCCATTCTCAACATGTTCTTGAACCTCTGTTATCGGTTTAGATTCAATAAATAATAGTTTTAGTTTATAAAAATCTTTAGTCCAATCTCTAAGAACTCTTACATCAGGACTATCATTTGTAATTATTCTATCTAAACGATCAAATAAACTAACTAAGTCACCCCTTAGCCATCCTAAAGTTAGGTGTTCGGCTTCCAGTTTTAAGCTTGGCAATGCTGACCTCAAATCAGTAATTTGATTTGATCGCCCTGGATAACGATATGGAAGACAGATAATCACCAAGACATAATAATAGCATTCACTTAATCAATCTTGAATATACTAATAATTTATGCAGCTTTGCGCTGATTTAATAGTAACTCAGCCACTTTATATACAATAGCTTTAGCATCAATATGCAAATCATCTGGATTAAAATTTTCTATCGCTGTGCTGAAAGCTGTATTAAGTCCTTTGGGGGTTCTTGAAGAACGTTCTATCATATCCATAACATTAGTTAATATATGGGTTAAATTTTTTATTGATGGTGGCGGCTCAGCTTCTAGTCGCTCTAAATCCACTTGCCTCATAGCAACAGCATGTTTTAGTACTTGAGCAAAGTTATTATTAGGAATAAGAGATTGTGGTGCCTCGGCATCAGAGGCATTCTCTAAACATCTAATAAAAGTCATAGCCTTAGCAAAAGCTGTCAATGGAACTATAGCTGGAGGGATTTTCTTTGGTGTTTCTCTAGTTTCTTGAGCATCCAATAAATCACTATCATGATGCTCTATAACGTCTTCTGGATCCAGCGAACTCCTCCACGCTTCATCATCGTCTCTTGGAATGGATGCTTCCCAATCAGTACCAACTAGATCATAAGGGTTTTGCTCCTCATTTTCTTCAGTAGATTCTCTAGCATTATCAATTATTAGATCTAAAGTTTTTATAAGCCTGTCAGCTAATATTGGGTTGTCATTTAAAACTAGTTGAAAATCATATAAGCCTCTGATTAAAGCTGGCAGATCTTCACTAGGACTGGCATCTATGGCTTTTGCAAAAAGTCTTTTTCTATCTTCGCTCAAATCAAGTGTTTGTAACTGAGATAGGGCTCTGGTTAAAGCAACTTGATCCTCTGGCGCACCTTGAATCTTGCTTGCGCAGAACCAAGATAGTTCGCCAATATTTTTGGTAATAAAACTGGCATCACAATTAGATAATGATTCAAAAGGTTCAAAATATTTTTTTGTTATCAATGGTCTCTTCTGAACTGGAATGTTTGTTTTAGCAAATAATTCTCTTAATACAAGCCATTGTCTATTCCAATTTTCTAGTTCAGCATCTTTCCGCTGTGCTTGCTGATCAGGATCTGTAGTTGAAATATTGAGGATTCGGTTGAGGTGAATTAATAATCTAGAAATAGAATTACCCAGCCAAGGTAAGCTCAAATCTTTAGCTTCTTCAATTAAAAACTTAATTTGGCCAGCATTCAACGCAGAAGCAGCATTTAAACGGGCTGAGCTAACGGCTATGGACATCGGTTATGATTCTAACTTAGAAGCTTCAGTTCTGCTATAATGTGAATATATTATTAAATATTAGGTGTTTTCACTCTTGTTTAACACTGTATTATTTTGTATTATTTGTTTAGTTAAGAAATCAAAGGAGATTTAATCATGACTGTAGCAGCAACACATGCATCGGCAAATCCAGTAGCAGTAGCAACAGGAACTAGTCCAGTGATGGCAACAGCAGCGACTAAAGCTCCACCTACCGATCCTGTAATAAGTATCAAAGATCCAATAGCTGCTTTAAGTGAAACAGATTCTGCAGCAAATTTACGTAGATTAATATCTCTTCAACACAATACAGAAAATCGTTTGCAACTTTACCAAGCCCTGGCTAATGCTGTAAGTTATGCTACTACTGGCAAAGCAGGTCTAGTAGATGCAAGTAGTATGTTGAGTGTGTTAATGCACAAACCGGAAGCTGGTGAAACTCCACAAAGTATAATTACAAAAATAGCAAAACTGAGTAAACCTGATTCATTGACCAAAGATGAACAGGAGTCCATTAGCGGTCATCCTCTCTTTTATGCTGTTAAAACAATTGATGCTGTAGTAGCTACAGTCAAGAAGCAAGGAGAATCAGCATATAGTCAGTTCATTCCTACAATAAAAGGATACCTAAACGGTCTACATACAATTGTAAACCCTGGCACAGTCAGAGCTTCATAAATAGATATTAAGTCGTATACTCGGCATTAATCCTTATATAATCGTAACTCAAGTCTGAACCCCAGACGGTCACAGAAGCATCCCCAGGAGCAGCTCTTAGCTCTAACTCTATAAATTTATGTTGTTGCATTAGTTTGACTAGATCGGGCTTATTAAAATTAGTCGGCATACCAGCTTCGTAAACTCGCTGACCCAATATATCTAAACTAACTTGCTTGACGTCAAGCTTCATATCACGCTCAGCAGTGGCTTGACCTAAAGCAGAAATGATTCTGCCCCAATTAGGGTCACAGCCATAGATAGCAGTTTTCACCAGCAGAGAATTTACAATTTGCTTGGCAATTTTTCTAGCTAGTACTCTATCGCTAATGCCATACAGCTTTAACTGAATCACTCTATTAGTACCTTCACCATCAAGAATAATCTTCAGAGCTAATTCTCTACAAACTTCCTTCAGTGAAGCTTTGAACTCTTCTAAACTAATTTCCTTGCCTTGAGCATTAGAAAGAAACAGCACCATATCATTAGTGCTAGTATCACCATCAACAGAGATAGAGTTAAAACTCTCATCAGCAGCTTCTTTCAGAGCAGTTCTAAATGCTTGCTGCATCTCAGCATCACTATGATTCTTCAGCTTCACATCACTAACTAAGAAGGTGAGCATAGTTGCCATCTGCGGATGAATCATACCTGAACCTTTAGTCATACCAAGTACATTAAACTTAGAATCTTGATAAAGCTTACTGATTAAATCAGTGGTAAGTATAGCTTCCGAGAAGCCTTGAATAGCAGTCAGAGATTGACTCTTAGCTTCATCATCGGTGAATTGCTTAATCTGCTTAACTAATTTATCCAGCGGCAAAGTTATGCCTATTTTACCAGTACTGGCTGTTAGCACTTCATCAGCTTTTAGCTCAAAGTTTTGTGCTACTGTCTCACGTAACGTTTTATCATCCTTATCTCCTTGCACTCCAGTGCAAGCATTAGCATTACCAGAATTACAAAGCATAGCTCTAACCTTGTGAGCAGCATTATAGATTCTAGAGTTCTCTTCAACACAAATTGCCCGCGCTTGATTAATAGTGAAAGCTCCAGCGTAGTAGCAATCATAATCAGAAACTATCAAACCCAAATCTAAAGTATCAGCGTTAACCTTAATCCCCGCTGCCCCAGCATAGAAATGAAATCCCTGCGGTGCTTGCGGTACAAATCCATAAGCCTCTACCTTAATACCCTGCGCAGCTGCATAGAGAGCTGCTTCTAGCAATCCATAACAATAAGCTTGCACACCATTAGCCTTAAGCACAGATGCTTCTTCATTAGTGGGTTTGGTTCCAGGCTTGAGACAAGCTACTACTATTGCACCCTTAGTATGTTTGTGAGTATATAATTCAGTAATAGGATTGAACCCTAATCTAGGAGCGACTCCCGAAAGATTAATATGATCAGAGATAGGATACTCACCACTTAGCTCCACTCCTGGTAGCGGATAAATATCGACTCTGAGTTTTATTGATGATTGAGTCACAGAGACTATCTTAACATTAGAAATTATGTGAAAGGTGTTAGCCGCAAAAAATAAGGCTTGTGAAAAAATTCTGTTAAAATCATAAGCCATATTTAAGGGGAATAAAAAATGATTATTTACAAGGAATCTGGAAAGTTAAGAGCCGAAACTTATAAAAACATTGGTTATTTTTGTGCTTCAATTTTTGGTTTAATGGTTATCAATGTCACCGTCTACGGAGAAAATTTTTCAACTTATCTAAGCTGGAAAGGTATACTTGCGATCGTAAGCTTATATTGGGCATACTACTTTGTTGACATTGGAGTAAGCATACTGAGAGAAATTGACAAACAAAGCTCTCAAAATCATGATAATCTTTAGAAGGAGATGTACATATGATCGAATTAGCAGAGTGGCAAGAAGGTCTTATCGTTTTTGTATTGATGGTACTTGGTGCATTTGTGGTTGCAGAACCACTTCGCCGAGCTGGCATAGAAAACGAAAGAGAAGAACGCTTAGCAAAGGAAGCCTATGAAAGTAAGCTCCAACAACATAGATTTTTACTCGATTGTTTATAATCTATGCTGCTACAGCAGTTCTAGCTTTCACTAAATCAACTATCTCACTAGGAGTCTTAGCTACAGCGACACCCGCTGCCTCAAAAGCCTTGGTCTTAGATTCAGCAGTACCTTTACCACCAGAGATAATCGCACCAGCGTGTCCCATGCGTTTACCTGGAGGCGCAGTTCTACCAGCGATATAACCGATAACTGGTTTCTTAACTTTAGTTTTGATATATTCTGCTGCATCTTCTTCAGCAGTACCACCGATCTCACCAACTAGAATTATTAGATCAGTATCCTTATCAGCTTCAAACAGTTCTAGCGATTTAATTTGATCGATACCGATAATCGGGTCACCACCGATCCCTACAGCAGTAGATAAACCGATACCAGCTTGCTTGAGACCAAGCCCAATCTCATAAGTAAGCGTTCCTGAACGGGATATGAGCCCTACTCTACCTGCCATATAAATTGAGCCAGGATGAATACCGATCAAGCATTCACCTGGAGTAATAATTCCTGGACAGTTAGGACCGTTTACTAGAGTGCCTTTTAGTTTAGCTGCAGCGTGAAGTTTAACAGCGTCTTGCGGAGGCAAACCCTCTGTGATAACAGAAATCAAAGGCACTCCTGCGTCTATGGCTTCTAAAGCTGCATCTAGAGCTAGATATGGAGGCACAAATATCACCGAGCAATTAGCACCAGTCTTAGCTACTGCTTCTGATACTGAGTCAAATACTGGTACGCCATCTATATTCTGACCACCCTTACCTGGGGTCACACCACCGACTATATTAGTGCCGTATTTTTTCATCAGGGCAGTGTGAGTCTTACCCATGCCACCTGTGATACCTTGAACTATTACTCTTGTATTTTTATTTATTAAAACTGACATCTTTATTACTCCTTACGCCGCCACTGCTACTGCTTGTTTCACAGCCTCATCTAAAACATTAGTCATTGGTATACCAGCATCATTCATGATCTTCTGAGCAGCAGCTTCATTATTACCAACTAACCTTACTACCATCTTCGCGCTAGGTCTGATCTCTTTATAATACTTGAGCGCGTTAGCTACCTCTACGCAGTCAGTAATACCACCAAGAATATTTACCAGAAGCACTTTTACATTCTGATCTGACGCCACTAAATCTAAAGCTCTAGCAACATGCTCCTTATTAGCACCACCACCAACATCTAGGAAGTTAGATGGCTTGCCGCCGTGATGAAATACTAAGTCCATAGTCGCCATCGTCAAACCTGCACCGTTACAGAGTATGCCGATAGTACCATCTAATTCAACAATGTTCAGCCCGCACATTTTACCCTTGAATTCTCTCTCTCCAAGATCAGTCAAGTGAGCGCCAAGCATACCGTCGAACCTAGGTTGACGACCAAGTGAATCTTCATTAATAGTAACCTTACCGTCTAGGGCAACAAAATTATCATCACCATCTACTATTAGAGGGTTGATCTCTACTAGATCACAATCGTTCTTAGTGTAAACATCCCAGAGACGATTCACAATGTTACCAAACTTCAATACATCCTTACCTACCAAGCCTAATTGAGTAGCCATTTTGCGCCCTAGGTAAGAACTATAATTGCCGCCAGCGATAGGAACTATTTGAATATTGTTAGAACTTTCTATCTCTATACCACCTTCTGCAGCAGCCATAATAATAGGACCGCGATAAGCTCTATCTATGAGAATAGATACATAGATCTCACGTTTAATTTTTACCTTAGGCTCCACTAGAATTGCTTCAGGCAAGTCACCCTTAATCTTTAACTTAAAAATATCCTGCGCTTTCTTATAAGCATCATTAACATTATCAGCGAACTGAATACCACCTGCCTTACCACGTCCACCTGTAAGCACCTGCGTCTTCAATGTGCAAGGAAAATTTGTATGTGCAAAAATCTCTTCAGCACATTTAATTACTCTACCTTCTGGAGTAGCGATTCCCGCTTCTCTGAACAGTGCTTTAGCTTCGTATTCTCTCAGTCTCATATTCTAGTTGTATCCTTTAGTTTTATAATAGCCTATTTTAAGCAAGCTTCTTTCAGCTCACATCGAGCCTATACTCTTAAGCTCGACAGTCTACAGGAAGAACTTAATAGCAGCAAGATAAATCTGTGAAATCTTAAGATTTCCGTTGTTATGTTTATGATTTATACATGGTGGTAAACTACTATTATGGTAAAAATAGGCGATGTATTTGAAGAAATGTTGAAGCACTTTAATCCAAGTGCAGCTCAAGGAGCTACTGCTGTGTATCAATTCAATATCTCTGGAGCCGAAGGTGGCATCTGGGCGTTTAAAATTGAAAATGGTTCTTGTGAACTAGTTAAAGGTGGCGTAGCTAGTCCATCTGTAGAAATTGCTCTTGCTGACAAAGATTGGATGGCAATTCGTGAAGGTAAACTCAACTCACAAATGGCGTTTATGCAAGGGAAACTCAAAATCAAGGGTGATATGAATCTGGCAATGAAACTTCAAACCATGTTCCCTATCTCTTAGGCTCTTTAGTTATAAACTCTAAAATTTATTTTCCAGCTTGAGCGATATATCTCTTTGCTCCTAGCCATGAGCTATTCATTGACGTACCAGAAGTTGATATGCATTGCTCACCAGTCTCAAATCCATACATCTTTGCAGTATGTACTCCGCTTGGTATCTTAGTATGGTAAACCAATCCAGCTTCATCAGTTGTAGTTCCGCTTTGTTGCTTATCAACAACAGACATGTGGTCTAAACTTGCTTTATCAAGTGTACCCTGTGTAGCAAGTACTATATAGTCTCCGGTTGTAGCTTCTTGAAGTGAAACTCCCAAGTTAGTAGCTTTTTTATTAATAGGATCATCAGCGTCAGCGATATCTAAGTTTGTAAGTTTGACATTAAATTCTCTACCATTAATGGTTAAGTTCCCTGTATCAATTGCTGAAGTTATTGATTCATCCGGTAGTTTGCCTTGAAAATATTGATCTAAGTGGCTTAAAATACTTGGCATTAATTCATTAAAAAATCCTATAAGAGTTGAGGATTCGCTCAGAAACCGCTCACTTACTTTTTGGTCATTTGCATGTGGAGCTATGACAATAGCATTTTTGCCAAATTGAGTTTGTCTGTCCGTACTAAATGATCGAGCCGAAGGTATGTTAATACTAATATTCATATATAAAATCCTAGCATATTAAAATAATACATGTCAAGAGAATGTTAAGTTTTGGAGGCAAATTTTCTATAAAGCGCTAATTCTAGCCCCATTAAGATCCTGCATAATTGCACGAATTTTTTCTTTAGTTTCTTTAATTTGATTGGCAGCACTGAGTTTTACTAACTCATCTACGGTCTTAGAAAGTTGCTCATCATCAATGTTGGAATTAATCTTCGCCTTATAAATCTTATCCGTCAATTTATGATCTACAAACTCACTAGAGGTAAGTAATTCTTCATGCAATTTCTCACCTTCTTTAAGACCAATAAATTCTATAGGCACGTCTTCAAGAGACAGACCAGAAAGTTGAATGAATTGTTTCGCCAGGTCATAGATCTTCACAGGTTCGCCCATATCCAGCACCATGATCTCACCATTAGCAGCACGCGCGCCTGCCTGGATCACAAGCTGAGCGGCTTCAGGAATAGTCATAAAGTATCTAAATGCATCTTTGTGAGTAACAGTGATAGCCTTAGCAGCTTTAACTTGCTGCTCCCAAACAGTAATCACCGAGCCGCGGCTACCAAGTACATTACCGAATCTTACAGCCGTGTATTTAGTCTGTGGGTAATCCTTAGATGCCATGAGCGTAACCTTCTCAGCAAGGCTCTTAGTAGAACCCATGATACTAGTAGGATTGACAGCCTTATCAGTACTAATCAGTACAAAGGCTCCTACCTTATGCTTACCTGATAACTCGGCAACATTACGAGTACCAAGCACATTATTCTCAAAAGCCTCACAGGGATTGAGCTCCA
>CAYPGT010000060.1:0-11617 GCA_964410425.1 uncultured Gammaproteobacteria bacterium | reverse complement strand
TCAAACCCTCTCTGTTGCCAGCACATCGGACATATTGTTAATGGTAACCATCATTTTATTAAGCTCTTCTTGTCCTTTGACATTCAGGATTATTCTTAGTAATGCCGTATTAGAAGTCGGTCTCTCTTTAACCTTAAAGTCACTAATGTTAATTCCTGCATCAGCAACTAAAGTAAGTATGTCCTTCACTACTCCAACTCTATCTATCACTTCTATATTAATGTGAGTTGGATAAGTATTCTCACCCTTAATATTCCAATTAAGCTCCATAATGCGATCCTGCTCTACTTGCTTGAGATTATGACAATTAAATCTATGAATAGTAATTCCTTTACCCTTAGAGATCACTCCAATTACAGGCTCACCTGGAATTGGCATACAACATTTAGCAATATTATACAGCAGTCCGTCCAATTCTGGAATCTCTGCTTGTTCACCTTTCAGTGCTGCTTTACGAGGTTTGATCTTTTGTAGTTTTTCTAACTCAGCCTCTTCGTCTTCCTTCTCACCATACTTAGTACCCTGAAGCTTATGCATTACTTGTGCGACAGTGGTATCTCCAGAACCTATACTTGCAATCAAATCCTCAGCAGTTTTATAATTAAGCCTCTCAGCGACAGACTCCAATTCTGGAGATTTAATAAACTGCTCTAAGCCTTCTTTACCAAGACTCTCCTCTAACATTTGTTTACCGATAGCCAAGTGCCTATCTCTGTTTTGAATCTTATACCAAGACTTAATCTTATGCTTTGCCTGATTGGTTTTAACAAAGTTCAACCAACTAAGATTAGGATGAGCCGTCTTAGAAGTGATGATCTCTACCAGATCCCCATTCTGCAGCTTATAGTTAATAGTAACGATCTTGTCATTAACTCTAGCTCCAGTACAAGTATCACCAATCTTAGAGTGAATCTTGTAAGCAAAATCGATTGGCGTCGAATCCACTGGAAGAGTGTAGACATCACCTTTTGGCGTTAATATATAAACTTCTTGACCAAGGATATCTTTCTTGACGGTATCAACATACTCAGTAGCATCTTCAACATCCGTGTGCCACGAGATCAGCTGTCTGATCCAAGTTAACTCTTCTACTTCTTTATCTTCCGCTTCACTAGAGCCACCACTTTCCTTATAATTCCAATGCGCAGCAATACCGTTCTCTGCGATCTCATGCATGGCATAAGTTCTAATCTGCACTTCCAGTGGCTTACCAAAAGGATTGATGATAGTAGTGTGCAGGGATTGATACATGTTACTCTTCGGTACAGCAATATAATCCTTGAACCTACCAGGCATTGGTCTAAAAGACTCGTGAACCAATCCTAGTGCAGCATAGCAATCCTTCACATCATCTACTAGAATCCTTATACCAAGCAGATCGTAGACTTGCAAATCCTCTTCATCATTAACTATGGTAGTGGTTCCTGGTTTTTTGAGCTTCAAGTAAACACCATAGAAATGCTTAGCTCTTCCATGTATCTCAGCCTTGATACCATTCTTCAATAAAACTTGCTGTATCTTCTGCTGAGTAACTTTAATCTGAGATTCTCTTTCTTCTTGCTTACTACTCACCAAGAGCTTCACTTTTTGAAACTCATCAGGATACAAATGCTTGAAACATAAATCTTCTAATTCAGTTTTAATTGCATGCAAACCGAATCTATTAGCTAAAGGAGCGAAGATATCCAGGGTTTCTCTAGCTATGCGATAACGCTTCTCATCATTTAAGTACTGTAAGGTTTGCATATTATGCAGTCTGTCAGCGAGTTTCACCAAGACCACACGCATGTCTTTAGCGATAGCCAAAAGCATCTTACGAAAGTTATTAGCCTGCGCCTCTTGAGTTGACTTAAAATTCAGCTTGCCTAATTTAGTTACACCATCCACAAGCTCATAAGTAACTTCACCGAAATTCTTCTTCATTTCATTGATAGAAGTTTCAGTATCTTCCAGTACATCATGCAGCAGACCCGCACAAATAGTGGGAGTATCACATTTGAGTTCAATGAGAGTCTTCGCAACCGTCACCGGATGAGTTATGTAAGCATCTCCACTTCTGCGCTTTTGCCCTATGTGTTTTTGGAAAGCAAACTCATAAGCTTTCTCGATAGTCGCAATGGAATCTTGATCGCGCTTCTGCTTCTCTAGAGCACCAATTAAATCTTGGCGTAATATTGGTTTAAGTTCTTCTAACTCCATGACAAATCAAGCTACAGCATAGCTTATGGATATTGTATTCCCGAATGCAAGCAATATTTTAGTAACTACTCACCTATTTATATAACATTCTCATTTCAAATCCCTTAAACCGGGATGGGATTGGGGTTCCGCCGCTTCGCGGCGTTTGCGCTGCGCGCAGCTTAATATAGTAAATGATTGGCTGTTCGCAAATGAGTTTTAGACAGACCTCTGATCATATCAAGATAACCTCAGATTCTCACGTATTTTATTTTTTGTAATTTTTAGAGGTTGCTCTCTGGTTCAGCTTCCGTATTATTAGCTGAATGATTGGTTTCATCTGAGGCTTGTTTCTCTCCATCTTTAGCAATTAAGCTAGGGTCAACAATACTATCAATTTCCTTGATTTTTTCGTCAATTTGCGCAAGATATTTATCCCACAGCATCACTTTATCACTTGATTTTCCGTCCCCATTCTCATCTAAATAGTTAGCTTTGTGTTTGTCTATTCTTTCTTTTTGCTTATCTAACTCAGTAACGATAGCGTCTCTTACCTTAGTAATTTTGTCACCAATACGCTGTTTTTTTTCGGCATCAGCAGGGTCTACCAGCTTGTCGTACTTGTGATCAAGCCGTTTTAACCTATGAATATCGTCACTAATTACTTTCATAAGTAGCCTAAATAGACCAAATTTCTATTAAGGTAAGGTTAATTGACAAGAAGAGCCAATTAGCTGTCCGCATTATTCGATATCTAGTAACATTATAGTTATGATAAGCAAATTATCCATGCTGCTAATCCAAGCCATAGAAATCTATAGCTATATGCTGCTTATTTGGGTTATTGGTTCTTGGTTCCCACAATTACACAGCTCTAAGTTCTATCAATTTATAGACAGGCTAGTTGAACCCTATGCGCGAATTTTCCGAGGTCTAATTCCACCTCTTGGTGGTTTTGATTTCTCAGTAATCATTGCATTTATCGCACTCAATATATTGCAAAGAATAATTGCTTATTTTCTTCTTAGTCCATTATGAATTTCTACCTGTGTTTTAGCATTCCTTTTATTCTTGGTATAGCTATTGCTAAACCATTTATCGCTTTTCTTAAATCGCTTAATTCATTACAGACCTTCAGAGAGCAGGGACCCAAGTCACACATTGGATCTAAGTCTGGCACACCAACCATGGGTGCATGGATTTTTCTAATTCCGATTTTTATCACACTAGGAATACTCTATTATAATAATGGCGGCATCAGCATAATCTTAATAGGCGGAGCTTTAGCTATAGGTGCTTTGATTGGTGCCATTGATGACATACTTAAAATTCTTAAATCCAATTACAAAGGCTTAAACTCTATACAAAAATTAGTCATTCAGCTCCTTGCTAGTACAGCAGTAGCTTACTTCTCAGGGAGATATTTATTTGCCGACATCAATACTAACTTCCCAGAATGGATGGGACCCTTATTAATAGTTGGTGAATTTATTTGGGCGTTTTTGGTCATTGCAGGAACTTCCAATGCTATCAATCTTAGTGATGGCTTAGATGGATTGGCTACAACCCTCTCTATACTTGCCTTTGGTGGCTTAGGCTGTCTACTCTGGTTTAGAACAGAGTTCTCTGCGGTCTCTATAATTATCATTATTGTTGCTGGCTTAGCAGCTTTCTTGATTTTTAATTTTCATCCTGCCAAGGTATTCATGGGGGACACTGGCAGTCTAGCTCTAGGAATGGGGTTAGGAGCTTTAGCTTACTTAACTAAAACAGAGTGGTATCTTTTGATTTTTGCGTTAGTACCTGTTTTAGAGACCTTGTCAGTTATATTACAGGTCCTCGGTGCCAAATTATCTCGTCGGTTTTTAGGGAGAGATCTTCGCCCCTTTAAGATGGCCCCACTACATCATCATTTTGAACTTTGCGGTATGCATGAACTTGCCGTTGTTTATCTTTTTGCCGGGCTACAGCTGATTATCAGCCTAGTTTTTCTTTACTATTATTACTGTTCAGATAATTCTAGAATCATTGATTTAGTAAATCCTTAAGCGGGCAATTGATAATTTAATTTATAGTATAGTATTCCTCGAAAGTTTTATAATTTTAGTTTTGCCAATTTGTGACTGTCTTTTCTCCGTTCAGGTCAAAAGATCGGGTATTCGTGTGATTGAAGATTCCCTCCCTTGAAGATCTGGTTGACCTGAAACTGCGAAAATCCAGTCACAAATTGGCAAAACTTTATTGGATTACTATGAGAATATTATATGAACAGTAAAAGCTAACTCGCGTAAAACCTTAAAACTATTTCACCAAAATACATTAAAATAGGTATTCAGGTTGAGATCGCTAGACCATGAGGGGGGCAAGTGATTAGTAGTCTTATTAGTTAACGGAGGTTTGCCAAGTGAAAAGAATTATAAGTTTAGGTTTGTTAGTGTCAGTAGTTGCAAGTTTTTTCTTGTTATTGCCAAGTATCGCAAAAAAGCACGGTGGTAAAACATCTAGCGTTTCAAGTGTCACAGCAACCATCACTGGTAATGTAACATTTTTAGCTAAGCGTAAGGGCTTCCCGACTGATTTAGCAGAGTTATATGCTGGTAACGATTCATCTATAACACTCGGTAAAAAAGGCAAGAAAATTAACGTCACTGGAACTTATACTGGTGGTAGCACTGTTACAGTTAACGAGAAGACTGGTACAGAAGCGGAGTCTGATACCTATAGTTTTGATATACCTGTCATCAGAAGCATATTAGAGACTTTTAGTTCTACGCCAAACAAAGATTTCAGTAAGTCTGAAGTTCTTACAGCTAGATTTGGAGACATCTCTAAGACAGTCTCTATCATCAAGGTAGTAACTAGCCGCCAAGGTAACACAGGTACAGTAACGGGTACTTTTGCTAAACAAAGCGCGCAAGGTAGATTTACTTTGAACTTTAGTTTTGAATAAGCAGTGATTACGCGCCTTCGGCGCGTTTTGTCCTGCGGACGGCTAAATAATTTATACTAAGCTGCGCGCAGCGCAAACGCCGCGAAGCGGCGGAACCAATATCCATCATAGTTTGATGGATAAAGTAAGATATTCTATGAACAAATAAGTGGATACTACAAAATTGCTATAAAATAGAATAGTGCTCAATTACATAGCAGTATTCTTTGCAATCTATATACTAGGCTCACCGCAAGGCATGGCTATTTGGTGGGTGCATTTACTTGCTGCAATTTTTGCTCTACTGAATTTAGATAAACTTTCCCGTTACTATTTATTTTGGGTTTATTTATTAATTGAACTATTGCTTGCTTCTGAACCGAGATTTAGTTCAGAATATTTCTTACTGGCTCTAGGATTTATGGCTTGGTCTCTAAGTAGCTGGTGGCAAAATCTTGATCGAGAAAGGCGCAGAAATTTTTTATTAATAACTTTCTTGCTACTGTTTATCATAGATAAATTGCACTATAACTTTTATGAGAGAGGCTCTCTATTACTATGGTTACCAGTTTTTCTATCATTATACTTTGTGCCAAGTAGAGAGAATTCTATATTATCGCGTCAAAACTTCAAAACCAATTTAATTTATTCTATTTCAGGCATAGCCTTATTATTCGGCAACAAAAAAACTACTATACTGGCATTCCTGGCGTCACTAGCTAGCTATCTTAAATCTAAGTATACTTACATCGCAGGCTTAGTCGTAGTAGGGATTTCATTTTTCTTTCTTGAGCGCATACAACACTTCATTCATAAATCACTTATTGCTAGATTATTTATTTGGTGTTCAACCTTACAAGGCTGGCTCGCCAAACCCTTTCTAGGACATGGCTTCGGCACTTTTGCGATCGACTTCCCACCTTATAGATCTCATGCTGGGGTTTTTGGAGCTCAACCACATCAACAGATCGGACATGGTCATGGATTATTCACTCATATATTATTCGAACAGGGTTTGCTTGGACTAATTATTATTGTTGCAATTTTTTACTTAGTCTACAAAAATTCCAGAGAAGCCTTTTTACCATTGCTAATTATTAGTTTGTTTGATGCCCCATTAGTATGCTTTAATCAGTATCTGTTAGCGGCACTAGTGCTATCACCGTTTCTTCATGCTAAATTAGCTGAAATACAACCACACTGGATTAAGGCTAGTAAATATTTAGCTTATATTATTGCCCTAGTAATTTTCATTCCAAGCTTAGTCGGTCACTACTATTACGATCAAGGTTCAATTAATGATGCAATTAAATGGGATGCGAAGAACTCTCTTTATCATTTTATGAAGGGAGCAGATTTGATTAATAGCAACACTGTCGAAAGTGAGAAAAGTTTAGAGAAGGCCATTAAACTTAGTCCTAACGTCTCATATTTCTATGGATTCTTGGCTGCATCTAAACTTGCCAATCTTAAATTTAAGGAAGCACAAAGTGCCATAGCTAAAGCTTTAGATATGGATGGCGATGATCAATACTGGTACGTTCTGAGTGCTTTTAGTTATTATAATGATGATCAAGAAACTTATAAAAAGCATTATGCCAAGGCTTTAGAGCTTAATCCTAATCTGGATAAGCTACTACGAGACCCTCGCTATACTGCAACAGAATTTATCGGTTCTAAGAAGTCTGACGCTAGAATAGTTGCCTTTTATCGTAAAGGTCATAGGGTGTTTTTACCAATGCCATATATAGAGTCACTGGGAGACTAAGTGGCTCAAGATTTTTATAATTCCTTAAGCCTTTCCCATGCTATCCTTTAGCCTGCAAGCAAGCCAGAAAAGGACAGGTGATTAACTTGGCAGAAGTAAGAGTACAAGAAGGCGAATCAATCGAGGCCGCATTAAGACGTTTCAAAAGAGAAGTTCTTAAAGCTGGTATTATCCTTGAAATAAAGAAACGCACTCACCACGAAGATGAGCGTATGCGCAAAAAACGTAAGAAAGAAGAAGCGCAACGTAAAAACAGTTTCGCGAACAAGAATAGATTCAAAGATAAAGACAAAGATAGAGACAATAGAGAACCAATATAACGCAGTTATAGAAGGTTTGAGATATCAAGTCTAATCACATCACAATAAAGCCTGGCATAATATAAGCTGGGCTTTGTTATTAGGAGCTAGAATAGAACAATTGCTAAAAACAACACTCAATTCAACTATTACATTAGCAGCGCAGGGCTTAACCAAGTCCTATAGTGGTCGTAAAGTAGTAGACAACGTCCATTTCACCATCGCACAAGGTGAGACAGTTGCCTTACTTGGACCTAATGGAGCTGGTAAAACAACTAGTTTTGATATGGTAGTGGGGCTAGTCAAACCAGATTCTGGATTTATCAATTTCAATGGACAGGATATCACGGAGCTTAAAATTCATCATAGAGCTCATCTTGGCATAGGCTATTTAACTCAAGAGCCAAGTGCTTTTCGTAATCTTAGTGTTGGAGACAATTTAACCTTAGTACTTGAGTTACATGGTTATGATGCTCATAGCATTAAAATCAAAACCAAAGAAGTACTTGAAGAATTTGGTATCGCCCATCTTAAGGATGTTGACACTATAAGCCTATCTGGTGGTGAACGTCGTCGCTTGGAGATAGCTAGAGTACTAGTTACCGATCCTAAATTTATTTTATTGGATGAACCATTCACAGGAATAGATCCTATTGCGATCAATGATATTCAGCAAATCATTCACAATCTTTGCAAGGAGAAGAACATAGGGCTACTTATCACCGACCATAATCCTGCTGCAACCCTGTCTATCACTGATAGAGCTTACATTATCCAAGACGGGAAAATTATCAGAGAAGGTAATTCTCAAGAAATCGCGAATGATGAACTAGTGAAGAAACATTATCTCGGGGCGAATTTCAGGCTATAGAATTATTATACTTCTCTATAACAGCTGCATTTACCGGCTCTGTCATCTTTATTAGTTTCAAATCATCTTCAATACTGGTTCTCAACTCAGAGCCTTGAGACATCGTAGACCATTGCTGCAAGTTTGCTAAGAATGGTGATATAGGCTCCTCGGCATTTGCTATTGGTCTAACAACAGTAAGTTTTGGTGAATATTCTGTTTTGGTCATGCCATTTAAATATGTATCTTTTTGTTCAGGATCACTTAATTCAATAGTATCTAATAATTTAGGATCACCCACTATACTCCACTTGCCATCAGGTTTTTGTTTAATGTAATGCCAATCAAGTTCTGCATAATTAAGATCATTACTATTCATATTCGCTTGCGCATGTACTTGTGATGGAATCACAAACGCATCAAAACCTTGCGCAGCGTAAAGCCCCTCCACGACTTGATGCAATAAATCCTTGAAATCATTTGCTGATGTCGAAAGAGGAATCACCTTATCAGCTGAATAGTATTTTCCATACTTCTCTCTCTTCTCTTTAATTTCATTAGCCATATCTGCTTCTGATAATTTTTTCTCTTGCATTTCACGTCTGCTATGAGTTTCTATTAAATTATCAAACGCATCTACGATCACAACCGCAACAGGCTCTTTTGCAAACTCACCGGTCTTCTCATCTTTATGGAAGACGGTCACCGTATGGTATTCACCAGACTTAAGTGCGCTGAGTACATGTTTCAACGGTTCACCCTGCTCTTCAATATCAGCACCATTAAATAGTTCTTTATAACGATCAGCAGCGACAACTTTGTTGCTAGCACCAAAGATTCGCGGCAACCAACCAAAAATCCTATAAACAGTTCTATTAAACCAATTAGCGCCACCAAAAAGTTGTTTCAAAGCAACCTCACCTCTATTAGCAATCACTAGCGTATTGCCATCATCACTCATGACAGCAGTATCATACTTAGTAGCATTAGCATTGATCTGAAATCTATTCAAAATACTTTGAACTTGCGGAGTCAACTCAGATTCTCCGACTTTGACCTTGTTGAAGTTGTAAGTTATTGGCAAAGTCTCTGCTTTAGCATGTAAGGCTTTCTCCAAGCTTTTCCCTTTTGGACTAGTAGCAACACCAGGTTCACCACTTGCTTGCGGAGGCGCCAGATCTCTGGCCGCTGTACTGCGGGTTGCACTTGAATTAGCTAATCTATCTATACTTGCTACCAATCTGTTCTTTTGTGATCCGAAACTTCGCACTGAGTCAATACGAATTGACGCTATACTAGCATGAGAATGTCAAATTTTCTATATAAACTAAGGATTTTTTATGTATTTCTCAAGTTTAGAGCAATAAAATATTGCAAATTGCTCCTGGAGCCACGCTTGTCATTTATTTTAATCATTAGACTAAAGACTTCGAGCTTTTTGCCGATGAATATCCATGTGAATACACCTAGCCAATATTCTCTAGATAAGAGCATATGGGTGCAGGGCATAGAAACAACATGAAAAAACATCTGGGCGTTTTAGTAGTAGCTACGGCTTTGCTAATAATATCAATTTCTGTCGTAGTTGCAAGCGACACCGCAGCAACAAACATAGATTCTTATACGATAAAGTTTAATAAAGAATTTTGCAAAACCGTCGTTCGCAATCCACTGATTACAGTTTGTGTTGCCGGTAACCCAGAACAAGCTAAGCTTAATCCACGCACTCAGTCAGTTTTAGCAAGAAATACAAAAAAACTACTGGCAAAATATAAACAAGGTTCTGAGAATACCGATTCAGGAAATAAAAAATTCAATATTAATAGTACCTGCACTTATATGGACTGGGATCCGATGTATTGCGGCGGAAGTTATTGTAGTGTACATCCAAATGATTCAATGTGTGTAAGTTCCACTTGTACTATGTATGACTGGAACCCCTCTGTCTGCGGAAACACAAGTTATTGTTCAGCATACCCTAACGACATGATGTGTATGATGATGTCTAGTTGTACTTATTATAATTGGAATCCAAGTACTTGCGGTGCTGCAAGTTATTGTGCTGCGCACCCAACGGATTCCCTTTGTCCTCAACCTTGCACTATGAGTAATTGGGATTCAAGTACTTGTGGGGCAGCAACTTACTGTGATGCACATCCAACTGATTCTATGTGCCAGATGATGTATTGTAATTATTACAATTGGAATCCAAGCATTTGCGGTGCTGCTAGTTACTGTGCGGCACATCCAACGGATTCTATGTGTCCTCAACCTTGTACTATAAGTAATTGGGATTCTGCTACTTGCGGAGCTGCTACTTACTGTCAAGCGCACCCAACTGATGCGACATGTATGATGTCTTGTAGCTATTACACTTGGAGTCCAAGCATTTGTGGATCTGGTACTTATTGTGCAGCGCATCCTAGTGATACGATGTGTACATCTAGTTCCTCTGCTTGTACTTATGATGATTGGGATCCTGATTATTGTGGTGCTTCTAGTTACTGTGCTATGTACCCTGGTGACGATAGATGTCCTTCTGCTTGTGACTATATGGACTGGCATGCAACCTACTGTGGCGCTGCTACTTACTGCACCATGTATCCAGGTGACGACAGATGTCCTTCTGCCTGTACTTTCACAGATTGGCACGCAACTTACTGTGGCGCTGCTACCTACTGCACCATGTACCCAGGTGACGATAGATGTCCTTCTGCTTGTACCTATATGGACTGGCATGCAACCTACTGTGGCGCTGCTACTTACTGCACCATGTATCCAGGTGACGACAGATGTCCTTCTGCCTGTACTTTCACAGATTGGCACGCAACTTACTGTGGCGCTGCTACCTACTGCACCATGTACCCAGGTGATTCAAGATGCCCTTAAATTCAATAACAATGTGTTTTTAGAAATAAAAATTATCACCTGATTTTGAAGATAATTTTTTCACTCCAGTCTTGAATACTAATTTCTTTGTTTACTATTTTCAAAATAGCAGATGAGCTAATCCGTATGCTTGTCTTGTCAATAGATAAACCCATAATCTCAACTTCATTATCTCCCAAAGCATAATTTGATGGCATAATAGAATATTTCATAGACATTGGAGACTTAAGATACCCCTCACTAATACCTTTTTTAACTAAATTAATAAAGTCCTCTTGCTTAAGAGTCCTTTCTATGACAATAGGCAAAAGCTTTTCGATGACTTTTTTGGTTTCAGAGTTCAATTCAAGTGCTGGTTTAGTATCTGAGTATTCTGGTACATCAGGCTTACGACCATCAGCCTTCAGCTTAAATTCATCACCTAAGGTTATTTCGATCACAGTTAAATCTCGAGGTCGAATAGTCAAAGATTGACTAGTGATAGGATCATTAGCGGGAGCAGGAGCGAGATCAACTGGTTTATGGATGTCTTTGATTTCAATGTTTGGGGCTTTTTGATCATCTTTTCTTTGATGACCTCCCTTATTAGGAACCTCAACCTCAGGACTAGGAGTTAAAGCAGAAGCACTCCACCACAAACCTCCCATCCCCATACTTAACATCAACGCTGCTATCGTTCTAATACCAATTTGTTTTGTTTTATT
>CAYPGT010000059.1:0-11835 GCA_964410425.1 uncultured Gammaproteobacteria bacterium | reverse complement strand
AACCCGCAACAGCCTGCTTGGAAGGCAGGTACTCTACCAATTGAGCTACTTCCGCATAACACGAACGCAAAGAAATTCTATCACGACTAGTCAAGCAGCAATTTGAAAAACTATCTGAAATATATTTACTAATTCTAAGCACTAGGACCTAGCATGTCCTCTGCTCTAACCCATTGATCAAACTGTTCATTAGTAAGCAAGCTCAATTCCAAAGCTGATTGACGCAACGTAAGCCCCTTGGCGTGCGCATTCTTAGCAATCTTCGCTGCGTTGTCGTAGCCTATATGTGTATTAAGTGCCGTGACAAGCATCAGAGAGTTCTCCAAGTTCTTTTTACAATTAGCTTCATTGGCTTCGATGCCAACTACACAATTGTCAGTGAATGATTCGCAAGCATCTGCAAGTAATCTTGCTGAATTAAGAAAGTTAGCAATAATCACCGGCTTAAAAACATTTAATTCAAAGTGACCATTAGAGCCAGCAATATTTATAGTCACATCGTTACCCATAACTTGCGCACAGACCATAGTCATAGCTTCTGATTGCGTAGGGTTTACTTTACCAGGCATGATAGAAGAGCCAGGCTCATTTTCTGGAAGATTCAATTCACCAATACCACAACGCGGACCAGAACCCAATAGTCTAATATCATTAGCAATTTTCATTAAAGATACGGCAAGAGTTTTAAATGCCCCATGTGCCATTACTAAAGCATCATGACTAGCAAGCGCTTCAAATTTATTTGGTGCAGATCTAAATTTAAAACCAGTGATATCAGAAATTTTGGCTGCAACTCGTTCAGAAAATTCAGGATGAGTATTGAGTCCTGTTCCTACTGCTGTACCACCAATAGCAAGCTCCATTAGATCAAGTAGAACTTTATCTAATCTTTCAATAGCTTTAACTAATTGGTGTGTATAACCAGAAAACTCTTGACCCAAAGTAAGTGGAGTAGCATCCATTAAATGAGTTCTGCCAATCTTCACTATCTTCTCAAAAGCCACAGACTTAGCATTGAGAGCATCTTTCAAACGATATACCGCAGGTATTAATTTGCTAAGCATAAAAGTTGCTGCTGCGATATGCATTGCTGTGGGAAAAGTATCGTTAGAAGATTGAGATTTATTTACATCATCATTTGGGTGAATTGGAGTTTTAGAACCCAATTTACCACCAGCAATTTCAATTGCACGATTAGAAAGCACCTCATTAATATTCATATTAGACTGAGTTCCTGAACCGGTTTGATAAATCACCAGCGGAAAATGCTCATCTAATTTACCTTCTATAACTTCATCAGCAGCTTTAGAAATAAGGTCAGCTTTGTCTTGAGCGAGCAATCCAAGATCTGCATTTACCAAAGCACATGCTTGCTTGAGCACAGCAAAAGCTCTAATTACTTCAATTGGCATGGTATCCTTGCCGATCTTAAAATTCATTAATGACCTTGCAGTCTGCGCACCATAGTACTTACTATTCGGGACTTGAATTTCCCCCATGGTATCTTTTTCTATACGAAACTCATCAGTGACTGTCATAATAACCTTATTGTACATTAGCTAATTTCAACCAGTCCCTTACAGATATAAGACGCCAAGGACTGCTCTATCCTTTTTGTTTGAATAATATTATATAATTTATTATTACATATATCAAAGTGCTGTGAATACAATAACCCTCAATCCAAATACTCATTCCAATGGCCATATTTCAACCAGTAAAACAGCTACGCCTTTAGACCCAAAAAATTATTTAAGTAAAGAATTAGAGGATGAAAGAATTATTCAAGCATTAAATAGCTCTGAAGGCCTAAGTGAGCAGCCGATTCAACATCACAGTGAAATTAAAAAGCCAGAAGTTAGTTTTGTTAGAGACACATTGCCAGTTATAGGATATTCCACAGCATCAACTCTACACGCTTTAGCTTGGCTACATAGAATAGGACACGGATTACTGCCCAAAACAATCGGTGAGTTTCTTGATAAACATGCAGTCAATTTCTTAAAAACAGTAAATTTTTTCAACTATGGTGGTAAAGCGATCGTATCCTTCAAAGCAAATAACGCCCTAGATAGTATTTCTAAAGCTCTCTTCCCTCTCATGGTATCGTTTGTCAACCTAGAAAACATGTTCTTAGCTTCTGGTTTAAGTAGTGGTACGACAATGATAAGTAGTGCACACAACCCACGAATCACTAACAGAGAGTCTTTCATGGGAAACCTCAAGGAACATGTTAAAGCTTATGGTGAAATGATTAAAGAGGTGTTCAGTCCAGGTGGCATCCAAAAACTACTAAGTACGAAGGATTTTCATCTCATGCACATTGGTGGTAATATGAATTTTTTTGGTGGGCTTGGAGGTCTAATCGCAGATGGTGTACATCCTGTAATGAAATCTATATTTTCATTTATTAGAAACTCTGGAGGTATGATCTGTGATATTGCAAAAATCTTCCATGGTGATACGAACTACGTTATTTCTGGTGTATTGTATATTTTCACTCACACTTTAGATATATGGCAAGCGGGCATTGCAAAGACTAAACCAGAACGATCAAGAACTATTAGTCATTTAGTACAATCAGTCAATTCTATTGCCAATTATTTTTATACCAAACCTTCTAATACCATGGCTGATCATACTTTTAAGGACAGGGTTAGGGAACAGCGACTAGTCCCAAGGCTCTCTCCGCAAGCCATTGCTGCCTAAGCCTTTTATCCTTACGATATTTTTTTTCTAAATTCTCAGGATCAGTATTGATCAAACCCCAATTGGAATTAATTGGTTGAAAGTGCTTAGGGTCAGCATTAGAGATGTAATGAGAAAGAGCACCTAACATAGTTTCTTGAGGGAACGGTTCAACACTAGCTCCCTTAAGCTTACTAATAATAGATCTGGCAGCCACTATCCCTGTCCCTGCACTCTCTGTATAACCTTCTACGCCAGTTATTTGTCCCGCAAAAAATATATTACTTGATGCCTTTAAACTCATATCAGCATTAAGAAACAGTGGGCTGTTAATGAAAATATTTTGATGCATAACTCCATAGCGCACTATCTCTAAACCTTCTAATCCTGGAATCATAGAAAACACACGTTTCTGTTCACCCCATTTAAGATTAGTTTGAAATCCCACAATGTTATAAAGCGAGCCAGCTACATTATCCTGCCGCAGTTGCACTACTGCAACTGGCTTGCGTTCTGGGTTTCGTGGATCACGTAATCCTACTGGTTTAAGTGGTCCGAAACATAGTGTCTTCTGTCCTTGCTCAGCGATTCTTTCTATCGGCATACAGCCCTGAAAAAACTTCGCTGTTTCTTTTTCAAATTCTTTCAAGGGTGCTCGCTCCGCGGTCATTAGTGCTTTATAAAAATTATCAAAATCCTCCTGGGAATAAAACGGACAATTAATATAGTCACCTTCGTCAGTACGTTCCAGATCCTGCATGGCACTTTCCTTACCATAACGTGAAGCCCTAAAAGCAATCTTCATATCAATAGACTCAGCATCTACTATGGGAGCTGCTGCATCAAAGAAATGTAAGTAAGTAGAATTAGCTTGGGGATTGGCTTGCTTTAACAATTGCTGAACTTTCTCTGCTAGTCCAGCAGATGTCAAGGGTCCTGTCGCAATAACAATATGTTCTTCCTTACCAATAAAAGAAGTTAAATCTTCTATAAACTCCTCACGAATAAGCTCTATATGTGGGTGCTGTTCTATAGCTTCTGTAATATATTTAGCGAAGCTATCTCTATCTACAGCCAATGCTTGTCCCGCTGGCACTTGTGAATGCTTAGCAGCAGCAATAATCAAACTATCAAACTTCATCATCTCATGAATTAATACACCACGTGCCGTCGTAAGTAATTCTGATCCCAAAGAATTAGAACAAACTAGTTCAGCAAGATTACTAGTGTGATGTGCTGGCGTTTTCACTTGTGGACGCATTTCATAAAGCTTCACTATATAAGGCAAGCTATATTTCTCTATTCCTTGTGCCAATTGCCATGCACATTCTGTGCCTGCAAGACCCCCACCAATCACCTTGATAACTTTCATAAATCAGCCTCAACCCAGTTCAGTCTTGCTTTAGGTGAATATACTAACTCAGCAGAATAAAACTTTAGCGGGTGATGTTTAGCAGTTATAGTGCTGTCTACAATATCATTAAAAAGTTCTACCCTAATAGATTTATCAGCTAGACTATCAATAAATTTCTGGATCTCACGCAAATAAAACACTGTCAGAGTTTCATGATAGCCAGTTTCAGCATCGTTAATAACACCTTTAGAGGCGTTATAAGATTTAATATCTTCTCTCAGTTGATCTATCGTCGTATCCAAATCGTTATGTAAAAGATACCAAAGACCTACAATAAAATGCGCTTTATGCACCCACGAAGATTTAGGCAAACTGTGATCCTGAAAGGCTTTCACAAAGGATTCTACTTCTTGAATGTTATTAAAAAATAATTCCATAGTTAATGAGAAACTTATAGTTTTGGTTTGTTGTTTCTCACCATATCAAAAATCTCACCAAGTAAATATTTGTCAAGAAGTCTATAGCAATAATAAATTCCCGCGATTAAGATGACCGCAGAAGCTACTAAATCCCATTCATGAGCGGTAAAATTGTGCATATTTCAACTCCTTATTTACTAAATAATGATGCGCTTGTACTACTATCCAAAAACCCAGTCCTGCAAGAACAACGTCAGCAATGATGACAAGGTAATTGTAGCGCTCATATAACTTCATGTCAAAAGTCAGCAAATTCAAAATTAAAGTTGCTAATGGTGTTATTAACATCACTCCTAGTACAAACCCACAATTAACTCTATATCTGATAAATTCTGGCAAATAATTCATATTCCCTCCTTAATTAAATTTGCTGTAAAAATCGAGATTAATAAATTAGGTTACTATATATACAATCAGATTGAAAGGGGTCAAAAAACCTCTGAGAATTTATGTTAAAACTTAATCAGCAAAAGGATTTCAAGAGTATTTTTTAATCTAAGAATTTTATATAGTTTGCTCAAGAGGGTCGTTTGATCCCATAGCCACCACCACCTGGTGTTTTAATAATCAATCGATCACCCTTAGAAACTTTCACTTGATTCTTAGCGCCAAGATTTATTTTAGTACCATCTATATGTTCAAGCCAATTCTCACCCTTAGCACCAGATTCACCTCCTGCCATACCATAAGGTGCATAGATACGGCGTTCTGTAAGAATTGATAAATTAAGATCATCGAGAAACTGCAAAACTCTTATTAAACCATTACCACCATTATATTCACCCAATCCACCAGAACCCTTTCTAATAGAGAACTCCTGCAAGATTACAGGATAGCGAGTCTCCAATATCTCTGGATCTGTGATGCGGGTATTGGTCATATGTGTATGCACGCCAGAAGCCCCATGCCAGCTAGGACCTGCACCTGTACCACCACCAATAGTTTCGTAATAACCAAAACTACCAGAATCCTCTTTACCAAAACTAATATTATTCATACAACCTTGTGATGCTGCAGAAGTTCCAAAAGCCTTAAAAATTACATCAACAATACGCTGTGAAGTTTGTACATTACCACCAACCACCGCAGCATCTTCAGAAGGATTTAATAAAGATCCTTCTGGGATAATAATCTTGATTGGCTTAAGACAACCTTGATTAAGGGGAATTTCTTTATTAATCATGCAGCGCAGAGCATAAAGCACTGCTGAACTAGTTACTGCAGGCGGTGTATTAAGATTAGACTCTAGTTGAGCAGACGTACCCGAGAAATCAAAAACAGCAGAACCGTCTTCCTTATTAATACTGACTTTTAATTTAATTTCACTACCATCGTCTAAATAGTCACTAGCTGTTAGATGATCGCTCATAGAAAAATCTTTTAAGAGCTTTCTAACTGCAGCCTCTGCATTCTCTTGTATTGCTTGCATCTGTTCTAGAACTAGCTTTAAGGAGTAGCTCTTAATCAAGTCTTGAATCAGCTCTATACCTTTATTATTAGCTGCTACTTGCGCTCGTAAATCCGAAATATTATCCTCTATTATCCTTGAATCCTTGAATAGCTCTCTAAGGGCCTCTTCTTGAAATTTAGTTGCTGAAACTAATTTAAAACTTTTAATAGCGATACCTTCTTCAGACAATGATCGCGAGAAGCTTGGCATAGACCCAGGTGTGATGCCTCCAATATCAGCATGGTGAGCACGATTCGCTACAAAAAATATTACTTCATTATCATTAAAAACTGGGGTAATTACCGTCATATCAGGCAAATGCGAACCACCCATACTCGGATGATTAGTAAGAATACTATCTCCTGACTTAATACCTTCATAGCCATAGAACTCTATCTGCTTCTGCACTGCATGCCCCATGGAACCCAAGTGTACAGGCTGATGCGGGGCATTAGCTACTAAATTACCCTCACGATCAAAAATTGCACAAGAGAAATCCAAACGTTCCTTAATATTAGTAGAAATAGAAGTCCTCTCTAACGCTCTACCCATCTGCTCAGCAATAGACATGAAGCGATTAGAGAATATTGCTAACTGTATCGGGTCTGATGCACTCAATGCTGAAGACTCAATGCTCAACGCTGACGGTCTCACATTAATAACCATATCTCCTGCTTCATTGATTAAAGCACTGGAATTGGGTTCTATAAGAATAGTTGCGGTATCTTGCATTACTATGGCAGGACCTTCAAGATTTTGATTGACTCCTAACTGATCATATAAATATACTGGTGTATCCATCCATAGACCAAAGTAAGTCTTGGTATTAGCAATTGGCTTAAAAGCTATAGTATCAATATCTACATGTTGAGCGTCCAGGCTTGAGCGTTGAGCATGCTTAACAACTCTAATACGCAAATCATCTACTAGTATTTTTCGATCTTGAAGGTCAAAACCAAACTCTCTTAGATATCTTTCCTTAAAAGCCCTTATATAATCTTTGTCGTTAGGCTCTACTACCATGAAATTAGTATTAGTTCCTTGATAACGTAAGTTTAAGTATTTAAGCATCCTATCGTTTTCACCTAAATCCAATCCATTAATAAGTTCTTGAAAGCCTCTCTCTATAATGGTTAGACCATTATGCTCTACATCCATAGTTACAGGCTTCTGCTTCTCTATAACTTCATCTGCCAAACTCAAACCATATGCAGAAAGTATTCCTGAGTATCTATGAATATAAACTTTAGTGATACCTAGACCTCTAGCCAAATCGCAAGCATGCTGCGCGCCCGCTCCACCAAAACAAACTAAGACGTGATCCTTAATATCATAACCCTTCATTACTGATATCTCACGTATTGGTCTTGCCATCTCTTCATTAGCTACTTTAATAAAACCAAGTGCAATATCTTCTATACTTAAATCTAGATTGTTTTCTGCTTTAAGCTTCTCAAAAGCTTTCAACGCACTAGCCTTATCTAATGGTTCATCAGCATTAACTCCAAAAACTTTAGGGAAATATTCGGGTACCAATCGACCCAAAATCAAATTAGCATCAGTAATAGAGAGATAACCACCCTTACGGTAAGAAACTGGACCTGGATGAGCACCAGATGACTCAGGTCCTACCCTAAACATGCCATTCTCATAAAAGAGCCTCGAACCGCCACCTGCTGCAACCGTACGAATATCTAACTGTGGACTCTGTATTCTTAAACCAGAAATCTCTGCAGCATAACTTAACTCATAATCACCAGCAAAACGGGAAATATCAGTCGATGTACCCCCCATATCAAATCCAATTAATTTACTTTGCAAATTTTCAACTGCTACGTTATGTATACTCGCATAACCTACTACACCAGCGGCAGGACCAGAAAGTATGGAATTGTACCCCCTAAAACTTCCTCCCTGAGCCAATCCTGCATCAGATTTCATAAACAACAATTCTGTATTCTCAAGCCTATCACTAAAACCCGCCTTAAAATTATCGACATAGTTTTTAATTAGCGGACTTAAATAAGCATCAACACAAGCCGTATCACCACGTGGCACTATTTTAATCATGGGCATCACATCACTCGAAACAGAGACATGCGTGAAACCCAAGCTATAAGCTAGTTTAGCAATCTGCTGTTCATGCTCAGGAAATTTATAAGAATGCATTAATACTACTGCAAGGCTATATATTCCTCTATCTAATAATTCTTTTAATTGCAACTCCAAAGCTATAAGATCTAATGCTTTAATAAGGTTTCCTTGAGCATCAATCCTTTCATCAACTTCCACAACCGCGGTATATAGTTTTTCAGGCTTATGAATATCCAACTCAAAAATCTTAGGGCGGTTTTGATAAGCTATCTCTAATAAATCTCTAAAACCCTTGCTTATCATCAGGGCAAATTTAACTCCCTTACGTTCCAATAGAGCATTGGTCGCAACCGTAGTACCCATGCGAATAGTATCTATCCTAAAATCAACAGCGGAGGCAGGGAAAGGCTTGAAGGGGTCATTAAATTCATCTCGTTTGAGAATTGAGTGTAGGACTCTTCTAATCGCTTCTCTGGGTGCATCAGAGTAATTAGCAGGATCTTCAGAGAGTAGTTTGAGGATCTTTATCGCTAGCTGACTACTAGAGTCAATGATTTCTGCATAGATATCAGTAAAAGTACCTCCACGATCGATGTAGAAATTAAATTTATACTCTTGGGTCATTTTCGTTAGGCAGCCACCACTGATGCTGGATTATATAATACATCTTTATTAGGTGCCTTATTCACTGCCTCTAAATGTACATTATGTGGTGCCTCGTGCATTTGATAAACACCATCATTTTGACGTCTACCCATTAAACCAAAGTAATACATAGCTGCATTGTAAAAAGGCATAATTGCGTTATCTACTACATCCTGTGACTTATTAGGTAAGAAACGTTTAATAGTATCTCCGACTGCGTGTGCAAGATACAGCATACCAACACGTCTTGCTGAGAAGTCTTTTTCGAACAATAATCCAATATCTGCGATTACCCCAGCTACGTTACGAGCCACACCCAGAACACGATTCGTCATATTACGTTTAATACCATTAAGTAACGCAAATGCACCTACCACAATCTGTATATGAGAAGCCAGCGCCAAAGTATGTCCTTTATCCTTAGGACCACCACCAAATTTCTCATTAATCTTGCCACCACGACCAGTCCAGACTTCCATAAACACATCCTTAGAAGCTTCTAAGTTATCAATAAAATTTTGCCACAGAGAAGTACCTTCTTTAATCCGCGGTAAGTTTATAGAATGTAATTGATTCAGTGCTGAACTAAAAGCTCTGAATAAGTGATAATGATTAAGGTCTACAAACATATTCATAACTGGTTCTGCAACTCTACCAAGAAACTCAAAAGCATATCCTTTATTGACGGCTTCTCGTGCCAAGTCAGCGTAAACCAAAGAGTTAATTAATTTAGTAAACCTAGTTGCATTTTGCGTCCAAGCCGTCTTAGTAGTATCAGAGAATGCTCCTAAAGAAAGTATACCTGCGGTAATTAAATGCCAAGCTGAAGACAGTCCATAAGCCCAAGGTGGCATGATACGACGTATAAAATCACGTGCTGGATCTACAGTTGGACGTTCAATGCTCAACGCTGAACGGTCTAATGCTAATGCTTCAGACTTCTCTCTTTGTAATTGTTCATTCAATATTGGACGTTGGACATTAAACGTTGGACGTTGAGCATTAAGCATTGAGCCTTCTTGAATATTAGACTGATCAACTACTAAATTCATGCTGCTTGCTGAGCTAAGCTCTCCATTACTCTCCTAGATTGAGTTTTATCGACCTGAGTAGTAGGTTGTATTATTGCTGCCTTCTGTTCTTCTATTTCCTTCTGGTTTTGATGCAACCTAAGTAAATGCCTTCCTACACCATCGATGATGAAAGTTAATGGTACAAGCGCATCTTTATGCTTAGGGAGAATTTTTGCTGTCCAGTCACACAAAGTTCCAACAGCCAAGGTCACACCAGACCAGAAATAGTTCTTATAACCAGATTTAAGGTGACCCGGATTAAGCTGCTCTAGATCCATTACCACACCAGCAATATCACGAATAGTAGTTGCCAGCCTCTCTTCACCAGAAAACATCCAAGTAAAAGCACCAAGGTTCGCAAAAATACCTCCAATTGTCGCAAACATGGCATTCTTGCTATTAGCAAAATTCTGTATAAGGTTTGGAGAAAAAAGGTTCTTGAAAAAATTACCAAATCCAAGACCTAAATGTTTTAAGTGTTCATCTATGGATGAAAACTTAAACTTATTGTTAGCAATACACAAGGCATTCGCCATATTATAGGTTCCAGAAGCCGTTCCCCGAGCCAAATATAAATGATCCTGACCAACAAAACTTGCCACCAAAATATCATTGAAGTAACCAAGAGCCGATAAAAAGTTCTTCGAATAAAGACGCTCAACTATGTTAATTACAGCTGTAGACACTAAGAAAGCCTTAGTAGATAAAGAGCCTATGGCTTGGGCAAATTTCTTCGGTGTATCAGAAAAACCAAATAATCCGGAAACTAGGGAAATAGAATTACCTACTATGTTAGTCCAGTTCATTATGTCTGGAAAAACCTTGCGAACCATTTTGTTATCAATGAAAGCTTGAATATAGTCTTCAGTCCTAGATGTCTCTGCTTTAGCTATAACAGGTTCTTGTTCAGGAAGAGTATCAAACGTTGAGCGTTGAGCGTTCAGCCTTGAGCCTAAATTAGACGCCCTTATCCGAGACTCCAAGCTAGGCGAGTCTAAACGATGTTGTGCATTAGCTAGCCCTGTTATCATAGGCCTAAATACAGCAAGCTAGAATCCATCAGAACCCTGCTCACTTTCTTATTTATATTGACCTGTTTAAGGTCAATCATGATTATACTATATTACGTATTGCATATTAGGGGTGAGTCTTAACCATATGAACCTACGCTAAAATATAGCCTTATGAGCGAAAATTTAACCGAAGAAAAATTAGCAATAGAATTCCCTAAGATCCTTAAGGGGAAAAAAGCCCTAGTCTCTGGGGTGGCAAATAAGCGCAGTATCGCTTGGGGGATAGCCCAGGCTCTTAATGCAGCTGGCGCTGAAGTAATTTTTAGTTATCAAAACGAAAGACTTAAACCCGAAGTAGAAAAAACAACTGAGGGAGTTATAGACAATCCAACTCTAGTGGAACTAGATGTTGGCAATGATGAAAGTTTGGATAAGGCCTTTGAAACTATCGCTAAAAAATGCGGCGGCAAGTTAGATATCCTAGTACATTGTCTTGCCTTCGCTCCACGTGAAACTCTACAAGGTGGTTACGTAGACACGCTTCGCGAGCACTATCAGATCGCTCAAGATGTTTCTAGTTATTCATTAGCTGCTATGGCACGTAAGGCTCGCCCATTAATGCAAGCCGCTGGTGGTGGATCGATTATTACTCTTACTTATCTTGGCGCAGAGAAAGTAGTCCCTAACTACAATATGATGGGTATCGCCAAAGCCGCTCTAGAAGCTGGTACTCGCTACCTTGCTTCTGATCTTGGCGTAGACAACATTAGAGTTAACGCTATATCAGCCGGACCAGTTAAAACCCTAGCTGCAAGAGGGATTGCAGATTTCACAACTATGCTTAATAAGCATGCTCAAACTGCTCCTCTTAAACGCAATGTACTAGTAGAAGAGATCGGTGGCACTGCACTATTCCTCGCAAGCCCGCTCTCTGGCGGCATTACCGGCGAAGTACTTCACGTAGATTGTGGTTATTCTATTATGGCAATGTGAAACTTCTCGAGACTTAAAGAAAACTAATACCCGTAAACGTCATTGC
>CAYPGT010000058.1:0-12598 GCA_964410425.1 uncultured Gammaproteobacteria bacterium | reverse complement strand
ACCTGCTGGACCTTGAATGCCTCTTTGACCGCCAATTACACCACTATCATCAACTACTGGTGGATTAGAAGCGATAGTACCATCGTTAAAAACCACTCCAGCAGGTCTTGCCACTAAAATTAGTGGGAAAATTTCTGGTGAAGAGCTGGATGTTTCACCGCCACTAACTTCCAATCTTCCTTGGAGTACAGTTGCGCCATTGCTTTCAGGGAAAGCTGGCATTACAACGAGAACCCCATCTTTATCTGCATTAATTGTCTCTAATATCGGTAATGTATATCTTTGACTACTATTAGCAACAAATACAACTTTAGCTGGGTTGTTTCGTGAAGTAATATTTATCCCACGAATTCGTAGGGCTGATTTCTCATAAGCAGTTCCACGAATAGAGTTGGTATAAACCTTCGCTAGAACGGGACTACATATGAAGAGAGAGAGTGCGATTGCAATTATTTTTTTCATTTATTTTTCCTTTCTTTTCACAGGAGCAATCATACCATTTGTACTCAAACTATTTCAACTAAATTTATTCATTCTCTAATTATTATTACGATAACCATTTGATTACTAAGAAATAAGCCTGTTCTAGACACGCTTATTCAGACAAACAGCTTCTAATTAAATTAAAAGAAACACAGCTACTGCGCACAGCTTAATACGATAAATTACTAGCTATCCTCAGAAATTGAGAGACTAGTTACAAAAAAATATTTATTTGAATAGATAAATCTTTACAGGATAGGTTATTTGAAGAGAATTCTACTTTGCGTGCGAACCATCACAGTAAGGAGCATTGCCAGTCTTCTTGCAACCACAGAGTGCATACTTCTTAGTTTCTGAAACTTCTATAACCTTAGGTGCCATGCCATGTGCCTTGTGCGAACCGTCACAGTAAGGATCTTTCGCGGAGTAACCACAACTACACCAAGCAAGTCTCGCACCAGCTTCTAGGTCTACCATAATAGGCCCCTTCGGGGATTTAAGATTGGGATTAATATCGTTCATAGAGATGATTTTAGCATCTATGGTCTAGCAAGTAATTCTAAAATCTCAGCTTTGTTATCAATAGTTATCTTCGATTGCTCAGCTAACTGTGCTAAAGGTCCTACTCCCATCTCTAAAAATCCTTTTAATTGGACTGGAAGAGATTTGCGTCCGATTGCCTTAGCTGTCTCAATGAAATCCTTAACAACACGTCCAAGGTAATCTTTAAAGTTTACAGAAGCTCCTGCTGCTTGCCATCCAGCATCTGTAAAATATGGAAAATTAGCTTTTTTAAATATCGTAATCATTTTATCTAAGGCGTCAAGAAGTGCCATCATATTCTTATCAAAATCGCTCTGAAAATCACTTAACTCTGGTCCCTTAGCCGAAATAGTAGTACTGAGGAAAAGCACATTGCTATTTAGTTCGCCAATTGCTAAATCTCTTTTATCGATTTCTTGATCAGGTTTGACTAAGCGCTCTTGAACTTCGAGAACTTGTTTTCTGATCTCTTGTGGATGATAGGGTAATAAACTTACTGACATGGGATAATTATATCTTATTTGAGATAAGAAATGTTAATTTAAGCTTTGCCAAAAGCCTCAATAACCCTATCCAAATCCTCATAGCTATGCGCTGCCGACATAAAACCAGCTTCAAACGCAGACGGTGCAAAATACACACCACTATCAAGCATGGCTAAATAAAACTTACGGAATTTAGCAGAGTCTACATGTTTAGTGTCAGCATAATTACGCACAACTTGATCTGAGAAAAAGAATCCAAACATGCCACCACAGTAACTAGTCTGTAAAGCCACAGAATGCTCTCTAGCAGCTCTGTTCATGCCTTCTATAAGGTACTGAGTTTTCTTTTCTAGCTCTTCATAAAATCCTGGTGCTTGAATCTTACGCAGACAAGTAAGCCCTGCTGTCATCGCTAATGGATTCCCTGAGAGGGTTCCAGCTTGATACATAGAACCAGACGGAGCTACTAGAGACATGATCTCACGAGATGCACCGTAAGCGCCCACTGGCAAACCACCACCGATAACCTTACCGAGAGTAGTGATATCCGGCATCACATTAAACTTCTGCTGCGCGCCACCAAGTGCCACACGAAATCCCGTCATCACTTCATCAAAAATCAGCAGAGAATTATGCTTAATAGTGATATCACGTAAAAATTCTAGAAATCCAGGCTCAGGTAAAATACATCCAGCATTCCCGATCACCGGCTCAGTGATAATCGCTGATATCTCTCCAGGGTACTGCTTAAAGATCGCCTCCAACTCTTCTGTATCATTATAAGTAGCAAGTATAGTGTCTTGAGTTGCACTCTTCGTAACTCCTGGACTATCAGGCAGGGCAAGAGTCGCCACACCAGAGCCAGCTTGTACTAATAGCGCATCAGCGTGACCATGGTAACAACCACGAAACTTAATGATCTTAGTTTGTTTAGGATTAGCTTGAGTAGTGTAAGCGCGTGCCAGACGTATTGCTGACATCACAGCTTCAGTACCTGAGTTAACCATGCGCACCATCTCTATAGAAGGTACTAACTTGATCACCTCCCCTGCCATCTCATTCTCTAATCTAGTCGGCGCACCAAAGCTAGTACCATTGCCGATAGCTTGCTTGAGTTCACGCTCTATATCAGGATCAGCATGCCCTAATATCATCGGACCCCAAGACCCAACGAAGTCTATATACTTGTTATCATCTTCATCCCAAAGGTAAGCCCCTTGAGCTTTCTTGAAAAACACTGGTGAGCCATCTATAGACTTAAACGCTCTTACTGGTGAATTGACACCACCTGGCATTAGTTTCTGAGCTTCAGTGAAAAGTTCTTGAGATTTAACCCTCTGTATCTTAGTCAGCATATGGTTTACAAGGATAGCACGTCATAGAATTGCGAAAAAATTCGACTCTGGACAAGCTGAGCACTTGCTAGTCGAATTTTTCGCTTCAGGACTAGACTCCATAAATGAGTAAAAAAAAGCGCGCCGCCTAAGCAACGCGCTTTTATAAAACTTACAGAACTTTGAAACTATGCCTTAGCTTTAGCTTCTACGTATTGTACCGCTGCGCCAACTGTAGTAATCTTCTCAGCTTCTTCATCAGGAATTTCTACGTTGAACTCATCTTCTAGCGCCATCACTAGCTCTACTGTATCTAACGAATCAGCACCTAGGTCGGTAGTGAAGCTTGAAGTCTCCTTGATCTCTTCTTCAGAGATACTGAGCTGTGCTGCCACCACTTTAGTAATTCTTTCTACAATTTCTTCACGGTCCATAATTGTTGTCATATCCTTTTCTCGCTTTTAATCCCCTCGGTATAAACCTTAATACAGTACAACCCCTCAGGCAAAAAAGAATACTACATAAACAAGCCACCATCAACCTGTATTACCTGTCCGGTGATGTAATTTGCTGACCCAGCCAGGAACAAAGTTAGCTCTGCTACGTCATTTATGCTCCCAAAATCACCTAGGGGGATGTTTTCTTTATATTTATTTTGTGTTTCTTGAGGCAGCTTTTCAGTCATCTCAGTACGAATAAAGCCAGGAGCAATAGCGTTAACTCTGATACCACGACGGCCATATTCCTTAGCTAATGACTTAGTAAACCCTATTAAACCGGCCTTAGTAGTAGCGTAATTTACCTGCGCAGGGTTGCCATGTAAGCCAACAACACTAGACATGTTCACAATAGCTCCAGACTTCTGCTTAGACATGGCCTTCACCACTGGCTGGGTGATGTGGAAGAGCGCATTGAGATTAGTGTCTATAACTGAATTCCACTGCTCATCACTCATACGGATGAAGAGCGTATCTTCAGTGATACCAGCGTTATTGATCAATATATCGATGCGACCATAATCCTTGAGAACAGACTCTATGAGGGCAGTGATAGCAGCTCTATCTGCCATGTCACAGCCAATATACTTCACAGCGTTATCGGGACTAATAGCAGAATTGATTTCATCTGCCGCTGAGTTCTGTGCTGAGCGTCCAGTAATAATTACCTTAGCTCCTTGCTTCGCAAATAGCTCTGCTACGCCTCTACCAATACCGCGCGTGCCTCCAGTAATAATCGCTACCTGGTCTTTAAGTTGTTTATTCATATTGATTGTTTCAGTTTCTGCTAATAACATTGTTGTCCTTTTAGTTATAGGCTTTAATTCTAACAAGAACTCAAATATCAGCTCATTTAAGCCGTTTCATTCGTAAATTAAGATGATTTATTAAAGGACTAAGGCTTTTTAACGCTAAAATACCACCAACAAGTATTGACAATTATTTTAATCTTAGCTACAATTGCGTCTTATCATGTCATCAATTCCACAATCACCAAATAGTGCAACAAGAACCTCTCTTAGAGTAGTATGGCCTGAAGCAGGAGTAGATCCTGTTAAAGCTTTAAAAGATTACGGATGTAATCAAATCGGTGGCGCTGTTAAGATCGTTTGTATTGATACAGTAGATGGAAAACCAAGCTATTCCTTTTTTGACCTAGGAGCTAGAACAATTGCCGATGCTCAAAGAGCTGGGGCAGTTGCATTAATAGGACGAAACCCAGAAGGTGCCGTAATGTTAATTTCCTTAAATGGAAAGCAAAATTTAGATAGTCGGAATCTGGAAGAAGAAAATTTCAAAGGGGCAAAAGGAATTACAATTGGAGCAAAGCCACGTGAAAGATTTATTGAACTTACAGCAGACGGTGGTTTGATTAAGCCAGACGGAACAAGAACTCGACAAGAGCCTTTTGAGAAGAGGCCTAAAGTAGATGAACGTACGGTTGCTTTTCAGGCTACTCGTAGAGAAGGTGAACAAATTTGTGCAGATCCACAAAAAGCTGCCTAAAACTTTTCCTAAAATTATTTATTTGCAATAGCATGCTATTATCTTTCAGGTAATATTATTTTATGAATTGTAATTTCAGAGTTATAAACTATAGCGGCAGTGATCGTTCTATAAAACTTTATTCACGCAAGGATGCTCAAAGCCAATGGTCTGAGCAGGAAATTTCGACCACAAAGGGAAGCGAGCTACCAATATCTCAATTCTTTCAACAAGCTATAAGCGACAGTATTAAGAATGGTGACACTGGGCTAATAGTACTCGATGAAATTAAAGGTGACACTCTCGGCAAGGCTGTTTTAACAGACATTAAACGGCGTTGGAAGAATTTTAAGGATCAAGCTCAGCAAGTTAGCACACAGCTACAATGCTTCTTTGCAGTAGATGCTCATAGCAATGATCGTGACCCTGGGCACACTACCAAAAGTTCTGGAGAAGGTCTGGTAAGTATCTATAGTGATGACTCACTATCAGAAGCTAATTTATCTACCTCTAATGATGGTATTGCAGTAATCAGACGAAGCAATTCGCTCAAAGTCAATATGGAAGCAATTCTTAATCACATTGCAACGATGATTCAAGTTCCAATTAATTAGGAGTTTATTATGAGTTTAAGTTTTAGAGTTGTTGAGTTAGGCGGTAGTGCAGGTTACTCAGTAAAAAGATATCAAAAGGACGGCACTGAATGGAAGCTTGCTCGAGACCAACTAACAAAAAAATCTGGTGCTCTCTCAAAAGTTGCCGAAGAAGTTTTAATCGAGGCCGCAAGGGATCAAGATAGAGGTGTAGTCTTTAGAAATGAAACCAGGTCTAGCTCCATTAATGAAGTATTAGCAGAACGTTGGGTAAAAGACAGAGAACTGATTCGATCAGCACAAGCAAAACATTCTGAATTACCGTGTTTCATGGTTACTGATGCTTGGGACCATGAGTGTACATTAACTAGCGATGGCGGTGGATCTGGAAAGAGTCTAAAACATCTTGCTCCACCTTGCTCTATTACAGAATTAGAATCATTAAAAGTAGATCTTGGTATTGGATCTGATAAGATCGCGGTGGTCAAACGAATCCATGAAAAAAGCGTACCTCAAAAAAACCAAGGCAATACTTCTGCTCTTCTTAACCATATAATGAAGATGATCACAGTAACAGTATAAATCAGTAATCCTTCAGCGCTCTTTGTATGTCTAAGTTCTGTTGACGCTTCTTAAGAGTCTCACGCTTGTCTGCTTTCTTCTTACCTTCGCCGAGATGCAGCAGCACCTTCGCGTGGTTTTTCATAAAAAATATTTTACTCGCTACTATGGTTAGATTAGACTTCTGTAACTCCAACTCGAGACGATCTATCTCATAACGTTTGAGTAATAGTTTCTTGGCACGATCTACTTGATGGGCTACATGCTTAGCATGTTTGTATTCAGAGATATGACAGTTCAAGAGCCACATCTCTCCATCGATGATCTTGGCGTAAGCACCCTTCATCTGCACATTACCCAAGCGCACTGATTTAACCTCAGGACCAGTGAGAGCTACTCCAGCTACTATCTCCTTACCTAAAATAAAATCAAAACCAGCCTTACGGTTACGCGCTACAGTAGCCGAGCCAGATTTAGTCTGCGCTTGCAGTTTCTTCTTCTCAATTTTTTTCTTGGCTTTGCCCATTTGAGCCCTTATCTCGCCTCTATCTTGCCCTTATCTTGCTTTTATCTAACCTTGAATTGAGCCCCGAGCATTCTAATGTTATCATCTTGACAAGGGAATATATCAATTATGTCAAAGAACACAGAGCATAGAACAGTTGATTTCAAGGTTAAGCGTCAAGCAGATCCTGAATCTAAATCTCACTATGATAGTTTTCAAGTACCTTATGAAGTAGGCATGAATGTTATTTCTCTGCTAATGGCAACTCGCCAGTATCCGCAAACCACCGAGGGTAAAGCTACTGAGCCTGTGAGTTTCGAGTGCGCTTGCCTTGAAGAAGTTTGTGGTTCTTGTACTATGGTTATCAACGGCAAAGTGCGTCAAGCTTGTACAGCGCTAGTAGACCAGCTTCCGAGTCCTATTACTATAGAACCGATGACTAAGTTTCCAGTACAGAGAGACTTGATCGTAGATAGATCAAGAATGTTTGATGCTCTCAAGAAAGTTAAAGCGTGGATAGATATCGATGGTATCTATGAGCTTGGTGAGGGTCCTAGAGTGCTTCCTAGCGTACAAGAAGAGAACTATGTTCTCAGTCGTTGCATGACTTGCGGTTGTTGTCTTGAAGCCTGTCCTCAATGGACTAATGACGGTGGTTTCATCGGCGCACAAGCGATCTCTCAAGCAGTATTATTCAACGCACATCCTAACGGTGCTAGTCTTAAATCGGAACGTACTCATGCATTAATAGAAAACGGTCTGAACAATTGTGGTAATGCTCAAGAATGTGTTAAGGCTTGTCCTAAAGAGATCCCTCTCACTGACAGTATCGCCAGAGCTAATAGAGAAGCCACTGAGTTCATGATAGTGGATATGCTTAGAAAATAAAATGCGGCTCAACGCTCAATGCTCAACGTTCAACGCCATGATGTTTCTAGTTCCTTGGCTCATTGGTTTAACTTTATTTCTACTTGGACCCATACTAGCCAGTCTCTTACTTTCTTTCACTGATTATGATGGCATTAATACGCCTATAGCTTCTGGGCTAAGTAATTATCAGCATATGTTTACTGATGAGGTTCTACTGACATCACTTAAAGTTACTCTGAGTTTTGCTTTAGTCAGTTTACCTTTGGGGACTATCATCGCTATTACACTTGCAGTCTTACTGAACCAAAAGATCTCTGGCTTAAGTTTTTATCGTGCTTGCCTCTACTTACCGAGTGTCATTCCTATAGTAGCTTCAAGTGTGGTGTGGATCTGGATATTTAAGAGTGGAGGTTGGCTCACTAATCCTAAGTTAGCACTACCTGCTCTCATCATCATGAGCTTCTGGTCACTGGGTAATCCGATGATAATTTATTTAGCAGGCTTGCAAAATATTCCAGACTCACTTTATGAATCTGCAGAGATAGATGGTGCTAGTGATTGGCAGAAGTTTTGGCATATCACTATTCCTATTCTTTCACCGACCATATTCTTTAATGTAGTTATCGGTATTATTCAAGTCTTCCAATATTTTGTGCCAGCTTATGTGATGACTTCTGGTGGACCACAAAACGCCACTATGTTTTACTCGCTCTATACTTACCAGACCGCCTTCGATGATTTCCAGATGGGCTATGCTTCTGCTTTAGCTTGGCTGCTCTTCGCCATAGTTCTAGTAGCGACTTCTGTAGCTTTCTATAGTTCTAAGAAGTTGGTGCATTATAGCTAAATTAATCTTTACTAATTTTCCATATTTAGTGTTATAACAGATTAAAAACTGGGCCTAAAAACACTATTGACATACTGCTCTTGTCATTAGAGCAGCTCCAAACAACTAGGCTTAAAGGGCGGGAAGCGAACTTCTCCAGCTCCCGTTTCTTTTTGTCTATTCTATTGAAATAATAAAATGTCCCGGTTGGGGTCGGGGGCAAATCAGGACAAAAAGTCGCATTATATTAAACTACTTTTGACCACAAAAAAAAACAGCAACTTACTTAAATGGGGGTTCAAGAAGCTGCTGTTTACGGGGGTATGTACTGACGTAATACTATATTCAATCCCAGGTCTAAGATAATTTACGTCAATTTTTTAGAGTAATTTTAGCTAAATCTTCTAGTCTTAAACACTTAGAACTAGTCATTAAACGGCTTAAATTAGGGGCTCCACCTAGTCTATCTAGTGGAATGACCTTCAACACAGACAGTACGATAGCGCTTCACCTTCATATAGAGATGCTGCTGTTCGTCGGGACTACTGTTTTCATAACTATACTTCTTACAAGTTCTTCCGATAGCGGATTTGGGGGCCGCTTCCCATTCAATACAAGTACGCTTCTTCGATTTGACCTCAGTAAACGGTAGTTTGGCACCAGGTCTTAAGACCAACCTTTCAAACTCTTGTCTTTCATATTTATCGCAAACAAACTCAGATGGCGTGAAAGCTTTCTTGATATTGTGCTGAACCCCTCCTAAGAAGCCCTGCTGCGCAGGAATAAAATTCAATAGCAAAAGCAACAAAAATAATATTAATAATATATATAATAAAATTTTAGGCACTAGCTTTATTATATAGCCATTTATTAATTGGTCTAGTCTGTTGTTATAATTCCCATTATGACCACAATGACAGAAGAATTAACCAACTTAGACGACGCTACTAAATTATACGAGCCAGATTTTAGTAAGTTTTTGCAAACTCTAGAAGCTAAGTTCAAGGAATTGCAAACGAGACTAGGCGAAGCCAATGCCGGTGGAGCTAAGCAACTTGAGTATTACAAATGGCTTGATTTTGATTACCTTAGTAAGATCAATCAAGAAACTAAAGCTGTTGCTAGTCAAATTAAAAAACAAAACTATAAACATGCCTTGGTAATGGGCATGGGTGGTTCAGGTATAAATTCGCTTATGTTAAAGAATGCTCTGCAAGAGTTTTCTATCAAGAGCCAAGGATCAACAATTATCCCAGATTGGCTAATTCAGAATAATTTAGATCCTACGTCGATGCTTGGCAGGATAGCTAAGATTGATCTCAATAAAACTTTATTCATCATTATTTCTAAATCTGGCAGCACCGATGAAGTTAAACGCAACATCACTACTTTATTAGACTATTGGTCTGAGCAAGCCAAAAAAGATATTACAGAATCTTTTGCACGCCAAAGTATTTATATCACTGAGCCACCACGTGAGGGCAAGAAAAACTTCCTACATACTATGAGGGACGAACTCAAGTCTAAGACTGGGTTTGAGCCGCCTTATTTAGAGAACGATCCTAATATAGGCGGAAGGTTTTCATTATTCTCACCAGTGGGTATGTTCTCTGCTGAGCTTATGGGCTTAGATAGCGATGCCTTACTGAATGGAGCGAAGCAGGTCTTCGATAACTTCAAATCCAATAAATCTATTCAAGAATCAGTAATTGCTAAACTAGCGGCTCTGGATATATTTCTGGTGCGCAAGGGTTTAGCAAGCCGTTACAGCATGGTCTACTCTGATTCACTTGAAGCCTTCAATAAATTTAGAGCACAACTTAAGGGTGAGTCTTTGAATAAGAATGGTATCGACTCAACAGTACATGTGCCTGGCATTGGTACAGTGAATCATCATTCAGATTTAGAACTATTACTGAAAACCAATAACAAATTAATACTTGAGCAAATATACTTCGTGAAACCTGCTCAGGATCACACGAACAAGAAGTCTCTAGATTGTTTAAGTGATTTAGTAGGTCAGTCTAATCATCAATCCTTAATTGATAATCACATCAATCCATTATATAAATATATACTCAGCACTAAAGCTCCAGTAATCCAGACGCGTATTCCAGAACAAAACGAAACTTACCTTGCAGCAGTGTGTATGCAAGATATGCTGGTGACCGTTATGCAAGCCGGTCTGCAAGATAGTCTTGGCTCTATAGAGAAACTAGACTTAGCTATAAGACAGCATGAAGTAGAGAAGTATAAGGGTTCGCTCAGGAAATAATATATTTTATTATTTGTAGACACGTTATGAAAGCCCGAGAACAAGGCGTGCGAACACCGAGCAGCCGGAGTTGACTAGACGTCAATGAGGACTGCGAGGTGCGAAGCACAACACAGTTATCGGGATTTCAGGACGTGTCTATTCGGGTACGTCAATGTACTCGTAGTTGAGCCCAAACTCATCCTTAGTCACTTTCACCAGCATGAGTTTGTTGATAATAATGTTCTCGTCAGTTAGGGGCATCTTAATAAGCTCTAATTCTTTTAGACGCGGGTCGTTTTTAGCGGATTGAGGTATACGAGCCAATCTTATACTAGGATCAAACTTGATACTCTGAAAAGAGAGACAAGCATCTTTCAAGACAGTCTCCATTTCCTTATTAATCATCATTCTCATTTCATGCAGGTCTAAGCGTGTGTCCTTAATACTAGAGACAGCAAGATTCCAGTCTAGAGACTTAGGCATAGTAGAATTCCACATGAAGCTTACTTTACGTGGCTTAAGAATCATAGGGAAATATTTATGCAGTATATCGGTTCTAATAATTGCAAGCATCTTCTTCAAGTCATAGTTAGGCTTCATCTTAAAAAAATCTTGATGAGAAATAAATAAATTCCTAGGTTGTACCCAGTGAATATCAGCAACATCAGGTCTCTCTATAATCTTGAGTTGCTCTAGCAGCTTAGCTTCAATCGGCGAGCCAAGACATAACATATTTAACTCTTGACTAGTCTGTGTATTGTTCACTGCAAAAAGCTATCTAAATTCCTACTTTTAATTTCTTCCCGAATTTTATTGGTAAATTCACCTAACAACATTAATTTTTGTTGATCTCCACGTCTAAATCTAACATTAACCTGCCCTGACTCTACTTCTTTATCACCAATAATAAGCATATAAGGAATCTGTTTCTCCTGAGCATCACGAATCTTATAGTTCATACGTTCTGCTCGCAGATCAACCTTAGCTCTGATATCACTATCAAGTAATTCTTCAGCAATCTTCTTAGCATAATCATTATGCTTGTCTGTTACAGGTATAACCATAACTTGATCAGCACATAGCCAGGTAGGGAAAGCACCAGCAAAGTGCTCTATAAGTATCATGGAGATCCTTTCCATAGAACCAAAGATAGCTCGATGAATCATCACTGGTCTCTCAGTTTCATTATTAGCATTAATATACTCTAGGTTAAAACGCTCTGGCAGATTGAAGTCTAGCTGTATAGTAGCCCCTTGCCAAATTCTACCCAATGCATCCTTAAGCTTGAAATCTATCTTAGGTCCATAGAACGCACCATCACCGGGATTGATCTCATAGTTAATCTTCATTTCATTGAGTGCTTGCTTCAGACCAGCCTCTGCAAAGTTCCACAACTCATCTCCACCAATAGCTTTCTCTGGTTTAGTAGACAACTCCACTTCAAAGCTCAAACCTAAAGTTCCATAAATCTTCTGAATTAATCTAAATACACCCTGTATCTCTTCAACGTATTGCTCGCGAGTACAGAATATATGTGCATCATCCTGAGTGAAACCTCTAACACGAGCCAGTCCATGAACCGCTCCACTAGCTTCTTTGCGGTAGACTGTGCCCATCTCTGCCATACGCACTGGTAATTCACGATAGCTATGTTTAGAGTCCTTGAATATCAGCACATGGAAAGGACAGTTCATCGGCTTAAGTACATAATCGTCTTCGTCTACTTTAAGCGTATACATGTTCTCGCGATAAAAAGAATTATGTCCAGAGAGATCCCACAACTCTGACTTCGCTATATGTGGTGTCACCACAAACTCATAGCCATTCTTACGATGTTCTTTCTTCCAGAAATCTTCTAGCTCTTGACGTAAAGTAGCAAGCTTACTATGCCAGAAGATTAATCCAGCACCAGCCACTTCATGCATAGAAAATAAATCCATACTACGCGCCAATCTACGGTGATCACGCTTCTCTGCTTCTTCCTTACGTGTGACGTAAAGTTCTAATTCTGCATCATCCCACCACACTGTGCCATAGACACGTTGCATCACATCGTTATCTTCCTTACCACGCCAGTAAGCGCCAGAGACATTAGTTAGTTTAAGCGACTTGATAAATTTAGTATTTGGCAAATGCGGTCCAGCACAGAAGTCTGACCA
>CAYPGT010000057.1:11526-12981 GCA_964410425.1 uncultured Gammaproteobacteria bacterium | reverse complement strand
GCAATGTCCATACCGATTTGTTAAAATTATCTATACATAACTTTGAGCGAGTAAAGCCCTGCTCTGGTTATTTATGTTGTCAACTATGGTCGCTAGCATCACTAGCTTAAGTAATAGCGCGCGCAACGAAGGTTTGCAGCGGATTCACCCGGGCTTGCAAGAGTATAGAAATGAAAATATTTTTCAAGAACGAGTGCCAGATCCACCAGCAGCACCAACCAGTAGCTTAAATAAATTTTGGGATACTGCTAAAAAATACGCAGCAATAGTTGACTCGCGCGAATCATTAGTGCGTTTAGCTTTGGAATTCTTCGGCGGTGACATTCCTTGGATACTCGCCGCCGCACTGCGTAATCCACAAATACTTACAGAAAGAATTTTTGAGTGTACCGTGTCGCTTATTTCATTTTTTGTTGCTCCGAGCTTAACAGCTACACTTGCTAAATTAGGTGGCAAAATTTTCATGCCAGATAAATCATCAGAAGAAGTATTGGGATTAATTAACCTAAAACGCAAAGACCTGCGAGATGAAACCAGCTTCAACACAGGAGTAGAGCGCGTTCTTGAAGAAGAGCCTGCAGATAAACTAAGAATCTCTCAACTCTACAAAGAGATAGGTAAACATGATCAAGCAAATAAATATGAACTCGAAGCTAATAAGCTCAAACAATTATTTGGCAATACTCAATACGATAAAGACCTAGTTGCCAAAATTAAGAAAGTGAAAGAGTTTACTATACTTGCCGAAAGCCAATCAGAAGGCATACTCTGGGGTGGTTTTGGACTAATGCTTAGAGCTTTCAGGAAATATATACTCAAACAAGACAGGTTCACCGGAACTAAAAAATATTTAAATGACAAAGACGCTAAAAAAATTGGACAAGCAGATGACCTGAAACTTTGGCAAAAAATCGGTGGCACACTCATGATGTTTCTTCCCTCAAGCTTAAATTACATTTTAATGAAGCTAACTGATAATCAAGAGCTAGTGAGCAAAAACAAATTATTACAAATCGCTGACCGGCAATTAGAGATGACTCACGGACTCTTTCCCAAAATAGGTTTGATGTTTACTTACACTTCATTACCAAAATGGATAGGAACCTTTATTACCTCTCAAGGGAAAGACGAATTGATAGAAAGGGTTATTACATTCTTTGCAGGAGTAGGCTCTTGGTGGCAAGGACATAAACTTTTCAATGGAATGATGGCTAAGTATTTTGACAACAAACTCTCTAAGGAGTTTAATACAGCACCAGGTTTCATGGTTGATAAAGAATATCATGATCATACTTTTGTAGAGCCTGCTCGCATACATCAAGTACTAAGCATGACTGATCACAATCCAAACTTGCAGAAAAAAGCCCGCGACGCTCATGCCAAAACCCTATACGCTGGCATCACGATGCATTCATTGTTTGTATTTGCAGTTAGTCTTGCTATTAACCAATTCAC
>CAYPGT010000057.1:0-11426 GCA_964410425.1 uncultured Gammaproteobacteria bacterium | reverse complement strand
ACCACAAAGTGGTTTAACTAAGTTTTGGGATACAGCAAAAAAATATGCTGGGATTATTGATTCGCGTGAATCAATCACGCGATTAGTTTTAGATTTAACAGCTTTTGATATACCTGTGATTTTGGCTGGTGCCACGCGTAATTGGTCGAGTTTCCTCGAAGCTTGTCTAGAAGCGTGTTGGAGTAGCGCTGCTCTCTTTGTAGCCCCGCCTATGACTAAGTTCATGGCGAAGATTGCTTCCTGGATACATCTGGATAAGACTGAGCAAGGACACTATGATAAATTAGCGAGACTTTATCGTTCTGAATTACACAGTGACAGTGAGTTTAAGGCAGGAGTGCAACGTATCCTGAATGAAGAACCGAAGGACTTAGAAAGAATTGCCAATATTTATTCTAGTATCAATAAAGCTGCTAAAGCTGAACATTACCAGACGGAAGCGCAGCGCGTGAAAGATTATTTCCAAAATATATTCTTTAACTCGGATAAAGTTAAGTCCTTATCTAAATTTAAGGAGACTATAGTCGTGCTTGAATCTGCGTTTGAAGGCTTGATGTGGGGTGGTTTTGGACTAGCCTTGAGGTGGTTTAGGAAGAACATTCTGAAGGAAGGTCGTTTCACTGGTACTAAAGCCTACTTAAATGATAGTGATAGTAAGAAGTTGGGACAAGCTGGAGAATTAAGTCCGATACAGAAGTTCTTAGGTAGATCAGCTGTAGTTTTATCGCCATTATTAAATATGAGTTTGGTGGGACTTTGCCGTAATCGTGAGCTGGTCAATAATAGTCCAGTGCTTTCAGCGATAGACAAGGGACTAGATATGACTCATGGACTATTTCCTAAGCTGGGACTGCTGTTCAGCTATACCACTGTCCCTAAGTGGTTTGGAGCCTTCAGTACTGTTCAAGGTAAGGATGAATTTATAGAGAGAGTAATTAAGTTCTGTACTCTTATGCCAAGCTGGTGGTTAGGTCATAGGGTTGCCAATGGTGGTTTAGCTGCATACTTCGATAAGAAATTAGCTGATGAATTTGGTGTGAAGCGTGGGATATTACTGGAGCCTGAGCATGTAGGTAAGTTTGCGCCTGATCCAGCGAAGATACATCACGTGATTGAAAGCACTAATCATAATGCTAAGCTACAAAGTAAAGCTAAGGACTATCATGCAATCACCCTCTACGGCGGCATCGCATTGCATTCATTTGGTGTGTTCTTAATAAGCTTAATGGCTAATCAATTCACTAAATGGCGTGTGCAAGGTAAGAAGGCAAAATTGAATGCAGCATAGTTGAGCTGTATTAATGTGTATTGATGATGTGAGAAAATGAGGTCACAAATTCATCCTTTCGTCTAGTGGTGATATACATATAATTTAAGCTAAAATTAAAGCATCATGTTTAGAAGTATTAAAAGTCTTGGAGCTTACTCAGTTCATTGTACTGATGGGCATTTGGGGGTGCTGGAAGCTTTTCATTTTGATGATAGAACTTGGTCTATTCGCTACTTGGTAGTTAATATTGGTAGCTTGCTCGATACGAGGAGAGTTTTGCTGTTGCCTACTGCAGCTTATGAGATTACGTGGTCAGCAGATCGTAATATTAAAGTGAATCTTACTAAGGAGCAGGTGACTAAGGCGTTACCATATAGCGCAGATCTACCTGTGTCAGTGCAGCATGAATTACTAGATAGAAGAAATTTTCATGCTTTGTATTTAGCAGATCCTTGGAGTGGCAGTGTGTTACCGATGTGGTTCCCCAATACAGAGAAGGCAGAGGAATTAGTAGAAGTTATTGGTGATGAGGATTTACGTTGCACTTCTATGACTATTGGTTATAAGGTTTTTGGCAATGATAAGCAAGCAGGTAAGGTAGTAGATATGATCTTAGATGATAGTGACTGGAAGATTAAATACCTAGTAGTTGATACTAATGGATTCTTGCCCTTGGGTGATGTTTTACTTTCCGTTGCACATGTAGATGGATTTGTTACTGATGATGCAATAGTTTCAATAGATATTAGTGCTGACGAGCTCAAACACTGTCCGAAATACGATTCTAATGCTCCAGTGAATAGAGATTATATTATGAAGTACTACGATTATGAAGGGCGCTTGGTGGGGACAGTGGATGAAAACGTAGATGACTATCGTAAACTAGATGAGGGTCTTAGGCTTAATTAAGTTGTTCTCTACCAAGTTCATTAAGAATATAATGGTCAGCAAGCTTGGTGCCATTAAGATTGAAGTGATCTGAATCACTGAAGTTGCTAGAGTGTAGCTTCCCTCTAAGATCTATAAATATAAGCATTGAATATTTGTTTTGAACTTCTTTTCTCTTATTCTCAAACCATTGTGGATCATATTGCGAATTGTAACTATTCATAAACGCATCAGTCATTGGTAAAGTGAGAGCTACGATCTTAATGTCTTTGGATTGACATAATTGAATTAATTTATGGAAATATAGCTCTAGAGTTTTGTCATCTAATCCTGCTGGAAACAGCTCCTTGACTCGCTTTTCTGCTTTAGCTGCTTGTTCATTTTTATCTAATAATGAGAAGTCCTTATTCTCATCTTCAATGGTTTTGAGCATTCTTTCTTCATCAATTTTCTTGCCGTTAAAATAATTAGTGATGATTTCAGACTTACCTAAATAAGGAAAAAAAGTCCCTAGTATATAATCCCGGAGCTGCTTTATATAATCACCATCTATTCTTGCTAACTCTAGGTAATCTATATAGTTGTTCCAGTAGTAGAGATGAGACTTCTCTGAGAAATCATTTTTGGCAAAGCTATTTAAGTTTAAGGGGATAATTATGATTTTGATTTGGTTGTTCTCATTGAGAGATTTTTTGAGCTTATAGTAAGTCTGCATATAATTTTCGCCACCAGTAGCAAAATTAAAAATACCCAAGCTGCTGTCAGTCTTTAGGACTTTCATATTGTGTGAATCACCAACTACTAAGAGTTTGATTTGAGAAATTGATTTGTAAAAATCCTTATCTCTTAAGACCACGCTAGTTTTAGCGCATATGACATTCTTAAAAAAATAACTTGGAAGCAGAAGGAAAACAGCTAAATATAGAGCAATAATGGCTATTTTATAAGAATAATTGACTATCATATGGAACGCTCATTAAACTCAGCCAGTAAACCTTCTCTGATACTGTTACCACAAAAAACAAAGTACTCAGCTTCTATTAGATTAATTAATTCATCAAGTAATATTGCTGTGTAATATAGCAATTGAGCTTCAGCTTTATTGTTTGGATCTTTGTTTTTGATTTTTATTAATTCAAGTAATTTTTTCTTGCTAATCTTGTATGCTTTGACATCCTCAACTTTGCCACGGGTAAGTTGCATATTTAACTTAGCTAATTTGCGAAACTTACCACCAGAAAGATATACATTGGGATATTTAGATTTACCCAACCAGCGAATACTTTTAAGATTTTTTTGTATGTAGGCACGAAGCTTATCTACTCCAGCCTTGGCTTTTAATGCGAGGGTTTGATGTCCTAGTTCAACTGAAGCCAGTGATAGAGTTTTAGTGTTATTGACATGAGAGAGCTCTAGGCTGCCGCCACCCAGATCTAGAACTAAACCATTTAATTTACCAGCTTCGAGTTCCACTCCTTTAACTGATAATTCTGCTTCCTTCTTGCCACTAATTACTTGGATACGAGTCTCTAATATTAATTCTGCTTTGGATGTAAATGTTCGAGCATTTTTGGCAAGTCTCATGGCGGAAGTAGCTACTGCTATGGTGCTGTTAAGCTTAAATCCTTTCAGTGAGCGCTTGAGTTCTGTTAAGTATTTGAGGGCTTTGTTGATGACTTGAGCGGAGAGATTGTTATTTGCGGATAATCCCTTAGTGAAATTGCATATATATTTATCCTTATACACTACCGTGTAGCTATAACCATCCAGTAAATAAACTGTAGTCCTAATAGTGTTCGATCCGATGTCGATGACGCAAATAAATTTACTGTTTAGGTTTCGGCTTAGGTTTTTTGACATTTTTAGTTTTCTTGGATGTTCCAGAAAGGCTCTTATTGGTCATAAAGAACTCTTGAGCATTGAAACTACCATCCTTCATCTTAGTATAGGTGCCATCTGCATTCATTGTCCAGCTTTGTAAGTCATCTTTAAGATTGGCACGCATAACTTGTTCCAGTACTTGTTTATGTACAGTTGGGTTTTCTATTGGTACTAGAGTTTCTATTCTATTATAGAAACTGCGATGCATCCAATCAGATGATGAAATATATACCTTCGCTTGATCTGAGGGTAAGCTTGCACCGTTTGCGAAGCATATGATTCTAGAGTGTTCCAAGAATCTGCCTACTATACTTTTGACGCTAATATTTTCAGAAAGTCCTTTAATACCGGGTTTGAGTCCACAGATACCTCTGATTACTAGCTCAATCTTAACCCCAGCTTGAGAAGCTAAGTATAGTTGGTCTATTATCGTTTGGTCTAATAGAGAATTCATCTTAGCCCAAATGCCGCTTGGTTTACCTTCTTGAGCATTTTGGATTTCTTTATTGATTAAGTATATGAGCCTGGATTGTAGACTAATCGGTGAGATATAAATCTTCTCAAGGTTCTCTGGCTCTGCATAACCAGTGAGGTAATTAAAAATCTTAATAGCGTCTCTGCCTATAGCTTCATTGCAAGTAAATAATGATAGATCTGTATAAGTTAATGCCGTGATGGGATGATAGTTACCAGTACCCCAATGAGTATAAACTTTAATCTCCTTGCCTTCGTTGCGTACTACTGCTGATACCTTACAGTGAGTTTTGTAATTAATAAATCCATAGATAATTTGTACACCAGCTTTCTCTAGGACTGCAGAGAGTCTGATGTTTGCCTCTTCGTCGAACCTAGCCTTAAGCTCTACTACCGCTGTTACGTACTTACCACGCTCAGATGCATCTACTAAAGCCTTGACTATAGGCGAGTTTGAGCTGGTGCGATATAGAGTTTGCTTGATAGCGACTACTTGCGGATCTCTAGCAGCTTGCTCTAAGAATTCCACTACTACATCAAAACTTTCGTAAGGGTGATGAGTAATCATATCCTTCGCGCGAATTGCAGCAAAGTAATCAGAATTAAAGTCCTGAATTCTTTCTGGGAATCTTGGCACGTATTTTTTGAAAAGTAAGTCTGGTCTTTTGATCTTAGTTAGTTCTTCGAAATCAGAATAATTCATCAAACCACCGACAAAAAATATATCTTCCTTATCGAGTTCAAGTTCATCCACCACAAAATCAAGCAAGGCTTCACTTGAACTTTGATTAACTATTAATCTTATGACTTCGCCGTAGCGTCTGCGTTTCAGGGCATTCTTATATACTTCTACAAGATTATCATCGTCGTCTATATCAGCATCCATGCTTACATCGGTGTCGCGGATAATATGGAAGAGACTATGATCACGAATAGTGAATCCAGGGAATAATTCATTAAGGAAGTGATTGATAACTAATTCCAGAGGTATAAATTTCGTGTCGCTATTTTCAAGATTGATAAAGCGTTGAGTGTTTTTGGGAAGCGCAATTAGTGCGTTTAAGTCCTTATCTTCTCTGTGTAATTTTAAGACTATGGCGAAAGCATCATTGGCGATAAGCGGGAAGGGGTGAGCTGGGTCAATAGCTAGTGGTGTTAATATTGGAAATATATTTTGTGTGAAGTGTGCTTCTAGCCAGAGTTTCTCCTTCTGGTCTAATTCATTCATGTCTTTAATAATGAAGATATTGGCTTCTTTTAATTCTGCTTCCAGTGTTTGCCAAGTTTCAGCTTGAAGTAAGATCATTTTCTTCACTTCTTGGTTAATCTGAGTTAATTGCTCCGCTATAGTAAGCCCATCAAAGGACTTAGCTTCTATACCTGACCAGAATTTTTCTTTTAGTCCCGCAACTCTGACCATAAAAAACTCGTCTAAGTTTTTATCAGAGATAGCAAGGAATCTTACTCTCTCTAATAGTGGATGTTGTCGATTGCCAGCTTCAAACAAAACCCGATAATTAAAATTCAACCAAGACAGCTCGCGGTTAATATAGCGAGATTCGGAAAGATCATTTATAAAAGGTTTGGACTGTTTGTCCATAGAATTAAACTAATAATAGCAACAGCAGAGCCTTTATTATCGCTTGATATTTTGACTGAATAATTGTAAAATTATTATTGTGAGTTTGACTTTGGCTATTGCTACCTCTAATTTTCCTCAAGAACACTATAAAAGAATCAATACCAAACTTCTATTTGATTGGCTTGATAAGTCAATTAATATGGATATCCTGGATCATGAAAACAATAGATTAGTTTGTGGTGAGACTATCATACCTGTTCCTTATAATAACCATGTTTTTTTTAGTCCTCAAGCTGAGCCTCCTTTATACTTCGTAGTTTTTCGAAATGGAGGTACAACTCATGATCTAAGAGCTAAGCTAACTGGTGGCGCAAGTATAGTAAAAGTAGATCTTGATTCTAGTGAGGAAACTAAGAGTGCTTTTATGAATGGTCAAGAAATTTTGCTTGGAAGAAACCAAGATGCCCAGCCTGAAAATAAACTTTCTTTTACCAATGGTTTATGGAATGAAAACACTTCGTATTTTTTAGCAGAAGACCATGTATTACTTAGTATTAAGGATGAGAATTTAGTAATTAAGAATAAATCTGAGAATGGAACTTTTATTATGCCGGTCTCAGCACCTGAGGTACTTAAGCTTGGTGTTGATGGAGAAGCTTCTCTATCAACAGACTCTGATTTTGTTGTGGCTGTGGGACCAGGTTGCTTATACTTAAAACATAAGGCTAATAGTGGTGAGATTATGATTTATAACTCTGAAGGCATGGTGCTTGAAACATTAAAATACAAAGCCTAGTAAAGCAGCTTGGGACTATGATACAGACGTAGTTTCTTCAGCGACCATCGTAGCTTAGCCCTGCTCTAATTATATTTGGTTCTCCTGTTTCTCTTTCGTTTGCAAGTGATCTTTCGAGTATCCTAAGTTCAACATCAGAGCTGTATTTTTCTATGTATTTAGCGAAGTGTGTTAATGATTCATATAGAGCAAGTGCTTTCTCTGATGAAATAACCTCGGCCCTTCTTAATGCTTTCTCAGCCTGGTTTTCGTTTGGTAGGGCATTTTCATAATTTTGTTTTGCTATTTGTAATTCTTCTTCAAGTCGCTTTAAGTTTTGTTGGGACTCTCCCATACTTGCTTCTGTACTAGCTGTCAGTAATGCTAAATCCTGTTCTGCTTGTTTATGTGCTTGCAAAGCTAGTTTCCATGCTTTTTCGTATTGTCTTAAGTTAGATTCTTCTTGTCTATAATTTATTGTGGCATTTGTACATTCAAGTTCAGATTGTTTTACTTTAGACTCTAGAGATTTAATAGCTTGAACTATGAGATTAATTGCTTGAGAATTTAACTCGGTAAATTGCCAATCTTTCTTGTTTATATTTTCTTCGATTAAATTCTTGAAGACCTCTTTTAGTACCGTGACTCTTTGATCCTTAGTTAAGATTTGCTGTTCTTGGATCTTAGAGTGAATAGTCTCAAGTAATGCTATTGCAGTATCAAGCTGGTAGGGTTTGTTGCTTGTGTTACTTCTTAAATGTTGTATATAGTTTTCAAGTAGTTGCATACGAATAAGATTGTCAAACTTTGCTTGATAAATTTTCGCTAAGTTAGGATCTAGCTGAGACTCTGTCGTTGAATGGTTTGTATCATGAGTGATAAATTCTACATGATTTGCTGTTGTATCTATTGATAAACCAGGAATTGCATTGCTTAATTCTTCTTTGATAGCTGAAATAATAAACTGAACTGATGGAGTTTGCTGGAGCTTAGCTGCTTGATCAAAGTATAAATCTAGGGACTTGCCGTGTAATGCATAGAACTCTTCGGGTTGTATAGTGTCGTCTCTATACCACTGCTCTGTGCTATGGCGTGCATGTTGAACGGCTTTGATAGCTTCGCCCGTTTGAAATTTAGATTTACTTGAAATAGTGCCTTCATCTACTTTTATTCGATAGTTGAGGTACTGTTCAATGAGCCACCATTTATCTGGGTTAAGTATATTTTTGGCTGAGAGTATTTTACCTAAAGCTAAAGCATCATCAAGTTTAGGTTTGCTTTCAGGACGTGCCAGAGCTTCTGGGCTATATCTGGTATTAACAATTATTGACTGAGGAATCGTCGCTATTTTATCAGTGTGGCCGGCCAGCATCAGAGCACTTAACAGCGTTGTTCCTCTAAATTTATTAATAATGCCCATCAAAGCTTAATAAATAATATACTATTTAAGATATATTTGGTAAAGTTTGGGCTTTTTATCGGGCTGACGTGTTTTTTCATTTATTTTGATGGCGTATAATAATACTTATGAACGCGCCAATCAAATTAGGAATCTTAATATCAGGAGGTGGATCTACTGCTAAGTCTATAGTGGATGCCACCAAGTCCGGTGGACAGCTGCATGGCAAGGTAGAGCCTGTCTGTGTGATTGCAAGTAAAGCAGATTGTGGTGGTATTAAAAAACTTGGTCCTGACGGAGAGGGTCTTCCAGTCGTAGTGATAAATCCAAAAGGTAAAAACGATGAAGCTGCTGGAAAGAAAATGATTGCTGCATTGCATCAATACGGTGCTAATTTTGTTAGCCAAAACGGTTGGTTGCCAATAACACCAGAGAATGTTGTTAAAGAATTTGATGGTCGCATTATTAATCAACATCCAGGTCCATTGAATAAAGGTAATTTTGATTTTGGTGGTAAAGGTATGCATGGAATGTTTGTACATGCTGCTAGATTGTTGTTTGCGAAACTTACAGGTGAGAATCTATGGACAGAAGCTGTTGCTCACAAGGTTACAAGTGAGGTAGATGGTGGAGAAGTTATCCAAAAAGTCAGAATCCCGATTACTAATGATATGTTGGATTTTAATATAGCTAATTTGACCGATGGTAAGTTTATAGAGAAAGTAAAAGCTTTGCAAGCTAGAGTACTGCCATACGAACATCAAGTACAAAGAGATGTTCTTGAAGATACTGCGATTGCTGCATCAAATGGCACCGAACTTCGTCCTCTAAGTGAAAGATTGCCTTGGCATGGACACAATGCAGTTAAGGATACGAAGGAAGCTGTGGCTGAAGCTAATTTGAAGAAGTTGCTGGCAGCAGCATAAGCTTTATGAGCGTGATATTATAAGAGGATTATGTCTGAGCTGGTATCCATGCCTAATGTCAATGCTGCTGATCTAGCGGTTCGTATCATTGATAGTGATGAGAGACGTCTTGCTGATACTCAAGAGGTTGTTCAGTCAATATTACCCCCTGATGTGGAAGTAACAGCAGCTAGGCATCCAGAAGTGGTTAGAAGACAGTTAGAATTATTGTCTCAAGAAGAAGATGCTCAATGTTCTGCAAGAAAGTATAATGTGTTTCTTACTAGAGAAAGGTTTGATGAGTTTCGTAAATTGTTCCCTCGTGACACAGGGGCCTCTTTTGATACTGATCGCTCTGTTAAGAATAGGAATGGTGTTAGTGGTGTCTTCCAGATGTTAATGACATACTTTAAGTTATTGGCTAAGCCTGAACTAGATACCTTCTTTACAGCTGTATTCCCTGGTAACAATACCCAGATTGACCCTGATATACCGAACTTCTATGATGAAAATGCTCATAAATTGAATTTGTTGAATAGTGAAGATTTTGATCCAGAAGGTTCGCGTATAGTTCGTTTACCTACTTCTAGTGATAGAGATAGTATGGAAGCCCAGTTTAGGTCATTGTTTGAGCATTTCGATAAGATGGTAGGCATGGCTGGTGTTTAATTAGCAGTGAAGATACGTTACATACACACAAATATCATTGCTGAAGACTGGAAGAAATTATCCAAGTTTTATCAAACTGTATTTGAGTGCGTAGCTGTTTTACCTGAAAGAAATTTATCTGGTAAGTGGTTAGAGTTAGGGACTGGAGTTGAGGATGCTTCTTTAGAAGGGATACATTTAAGGTTACCTGGCTGTGGTGCTGACGCTCCGACTCTAGAAATTTTTCAATATTCTAAAAATTTAGATAGAGAGCTGCCTGTGAAAGCTAATAGAAAGGGTTTTGGACATATTGCTTTTCAAGTAGATGATGTTTCTGAAATATTACAGCGAGTTCTAGATTCTGGTGGCAGGGCAGTTGGAGAGATAGCTAAGCATGAAATCCCAGGAGTTGGCTTACTGACCTTTGTTTATGTGGCAGACCCAGAAGGGAATCTTATTGAATTGCAGAGTTGCTATAATTAGCTTAATTGAAAGGACTGAACTATGAAATTATGGATGATATTAGTTGTGCTACTCCTCGGTATTTTTCTTATCCCTGAGCTTATAAACAAGAATAAGAAACCATACGAAGTAATAGCTACTGTCGATAAGGGTCCCGGTAATATTGCTGTCGGTCCAACTGGGCGTATAGTCATGACTATGCATCAAATGTATAATCCAGAGATCCATATAGTGGAACTTTTGAAGGACGGCACTACTCGTCCTTATCCTACAGAGGCTTGGGCAAGGCTTCCTGTGAACGGCAGTGAGATAGGTACTGTAGCTCCGCTCGGTATACGCATAGATAGAGAGGGTACTTTGTGGTTGATGGATAATGCTTCTAATCCACCTAAATTAATCGCTTGGTCTATGAATACAGAGAAATTGAAACACGTTTATTCAATGCCAAGTGATACCTACACTCAGGGCGAAACATTTATTAATGACATGGCTATTAATCTTAAGGATGCTAAAGCTTACCTAGCTGATGTAATGGGCAAGCCTAGTCCAGCGATGATAGTACTTGATCTGAAGACCGGGAAAGCTCGTCGAGTTTTAAGCGAGCATGAGAGTGTCTTGGCTGATAAGGAGTTAACTATTACTCTTGATGATAAGCAATTAAGTATGAAGCAAGGAGATAGCTTCGTGAATCCACGTATAGGACTGGATCCTATTACTATCGATCCTAAAGAAGAGTGGGTTTATTACGGTGCGATGCATGGCAGCTCGCTCTATCGTATTCCAGTGACTGCATTGAATGATGAGAGCTTAAGTGCTGAAGCCTTAGCTGCTAAGGTTGAACGCTATGGTGATAAACCTGTCTGTGACGGTATCTCCATTGATAATAAAGGTAACGTTTATGTTACTGATCTCAACAGTTATGGTATCGGTGTAGTGAGACCTGATGGAACTTATAAGCTGCTTTACCAAAACAAGGAACTTTTCATTTGGCCAGATGGCATGGCTGCTGGTCCTGATGGCATGATGCTAGTGGATGTTAATCAACTCAATCGCACAGCGGTTCTCAATGGTGGTACTGATGTGTCTAAGCCACCGTTTAAGATTGTGAAGTTTAAGCCTTTGGCAAATGTTTCAGTAGGGAG
>CAYPGT010000056.1:0-13741 GCA_964410425.1 uncultured Gammaproteobacteria bacterium | reverse complement strand
TCCAAAGATAAAACCTTCTCTTGCCCAGCTCTACTTATTCCTCTAATTACCATTATGTTAATGGTAATATATTATTAAAGAAAAAATCAATCTGTAAATAAGTATTATTTTGGTTCTATCACAGCAAGCGATACATATTCCAAGACGCTAAACTTAAGTTTATGCCTGAATATATCCATATTTTTACAAGTATATTTCTTCCATTATTAATAGCTTTGCTGCTAGGTATAATCATCGGCAAAGGCATCAAGACTAAGAGTAAATCCTCAGTACTAACAGGCTCTGGAGACGAGCTTAAATTACAGAACGAAATACTCAGAGATCAGGTGAAACAACTAGAATCGAAACTTAAAACTCTAGAAAGAGCTTTAGAGATTACTAGCAAAAATTAGAGTCCAGCTCGCGGATGGAATTCTTTATAAGCCTTCGCTAATCTATAATCCTGTTCCTTAACAAAGGGTCTATAAAAATTACTTAGTTTAATAGCAAGCTTCTCTTCTATCTGCTCCAAGCTTAATCCTTGATCAAGAAGATTCATAATTCGGCTGCGCTTTAGGTAAGTGTGCTTTAATTCATAATTTTGTAGAATCTTATGAATATCTGTTTCTATAAACAGCGGGTCTTTCATTGTCACAGATTGAGTTTCAGGAATTAGCTTAGGTCTATATTCTTTCAAATATTCCCTCATTAGTTTAGCCAAACTATCAGAGACTTCTATCTTAATAGCTCGATAATTAAAACTATTACTAGCTAAATTATAGTTCTCTAAATTCAAAGCAACTAATTCATCTTGCGAAAGATAGAGTTCATAAATCGTACGAATTATTAATTGCTCATAACTAAATGCATCGCTAAACTTAGCAAATATTTCCTGCTCTTTGTAATAGCTTAAGTCATCATGATTAAAAGAAAACTTCAGTTTCCAAAAAGGGTTATTGTCCAGATTCAACCAATTAATAAACTGACGTAAACTACTTAACTTGCTAACAAAACTTGATTCCATATACTTCTCTTCAAGTTCGTTTATATATCGAGTGATAAATTTAGCCTGTATGCTGGCGTCATCACAGTCTTGGAGATAGTCTATAAAAGCTTTAACATCTCTATTAATATTAGCGACAGTTCCAGCTGACTTATCAGTATGCTCTTCTAAATATTCAATGAAATACTTCAATAATTCTTCATTGAGAGTGTAGTTACTGTGCATTAGCATTCTTGCTCTTTTGAATTTCTTTGACTAGCTCACGAACATCATCATCTAGTCCATGCTTCTCAACAAACTTGACTATTAATGGTGTATTTGGGCTCCAACCAATATTAAGCAAATGCCGCAAGTGATCCAGAGGGCCCATATTCTTATTTAAGGTACTAGACTCTGCGTCTATAACTTCTTCTTCAGGAGGCATATTATAATTCTAACTTACTTAGTTAATGCCGCACCATTAGTGGTTTTCTGCATTTGTTCTTTGATTTCATCAAGGCTCATATCATCTATGGATTTCTCCTGAATAGACTCAATATCCTGCTTAACCTTATCATCACGCGTTAAAGTTTCTTCTACTTCTGGTGCTTTCCAAATCTCTTCATCGTTAAACTGAACTTCAACAATCTCTACGTAGTAATAAGCATCATCTCTATAATACTTATCCTTCTTAAAACCTATAGACTGCTCTTGACCAGCATGGATCACATCGATACTATTCAACTCAGTTCTTTGGTCAACCCAATTTTGGAATGGCAGCTTCAGAGTCCAAGCAACTCTATATGACATCACATCTTTACCACTAGTATTCTTAACCTTGACACTAAAATCATTAAAAATACCCTTCAAAGTTTTGGTCTTCTCCGAGCCTTTATCAGCAACCTTAGCACTTAGTATCTCTATAGGTGCATCTGGATGATTGATGATCCTTACTGTCTGAACATGCTTCTTTTGAAACGGAATAAGAAACTTCTCGAACTCTATAAAGCTCTTAGCTGGCTGAGCTAATGACAGAAGGCAAACAACTATGATTAATGCTATGAAATTTCTCATTAATATGATGCTCCTGCTGCTTGCAAGTAAACCTCTTCCACTTCGTCTCCAGTTCTAATATTAGGAGTGATAAGTATTAGGAGCTCCCTTAAGTTCTTATTTCTTGAATTATTACCAAACAAGCTTCCAATAATAGGTATCTTACTCAATACAGGAATCTCATTGCTTCTAGTAAAACCTTTTCTATCATCAAACAATCCACCAATAGCAATAGTTTCATGATTTACGATTTGAATCTCAGAAGATATTCTTCTTCTAACAGTTTGTTTAGGTACACCGGTAGTCGCATCTATAGTACCGTTAACCGATACCTCAACTTCAACCTTAACGGTTACCACCCCACCACCACCCACGATAGGTGTGATATCCATGGAGTTACCGGCAGTGACTCTATTAATCGATTGTTGCTGAGCTGCAATAGAACCTGTTCCAATAGCACCTGCTTTATTTAGAACTACGTTGACATCTTGGTCAAAGTTAATCTTCGCACTCTTTCCACTAGTCACTAGCAGTCTTTGATTGACCTTAATTTGTGCATTGTCATTAGTCTGTGAGAAGGTAGGATTATTAGCAAAAACTCCCATGTATTTTGATGAGAAGTTAGAGCCAAAACCAGTGGATGGTGCTGTTGTAGTTGCTGTAGTTCCAGTGGTAGTTGTATTAAGATTACCAATCTTACCTATAGTGAATGGAGTTTGATATAAATTATGCGTTTGTGTGAAATCCTTAGATACCTCTACTAACTTCACTACTAACTCTACCTGTGGAATTGGTTTATCGATAGTTCGAATAAAATCATAAAGCTGCGTCAATTGCTGCTTAGAACCATCTGCAATAAACGCATTCTGATTAGCACTAACTTGCACTAAGTTCTTAAGTTCAGCTGGTAATAGTTTATTAGCTTCCTGTGCTTCTAAGTACTTAAGCGGGAAAAGTACGGTTCTGTTATCAAGTGAGAAGTTCTTATTAGTAGAACTATAAACAACATAGGTCTCACCTTTCTTAGTGTAGTTAAACTGACTACCTGCAAACAGCAATTCGAAAGCATCATCAATATTCACTCCTCTAACTTTAAGAGTGATTCTATCAGTAGGATTAGCAGTCATCACCACGTCTACACCATAGGTGTTAGCGAGGTCTTTAATGATACTTGATAAATCTTCGTTATCGTAAGTTAAGTCCGCATATCTCTCTTCAAGCGGCAAAGTTAAATCTATATCAGAAGTGTCAAAGCCAGCAATCAAGCTGGTTCCCTTGCCACCTTGCTTCTTAAGAATAGTGTAGTTGTCACCGCTTCTACGAAAATCTACATCAGCAGCATCAACTAAACTTAAAAATGCTTTAGTAAAAGGTTGATTATTAATCTCAACAACAGAGATTGTATCTCTATCTTGAACAGATCCACTGACCGTTATACTCTTACCAGATACTCTTGCTAAAGTTGCAAACGCATCTCTCGTAGCTATATTTCTAGCAGAGAAATTCACCGTAGGATCCTCACTAGGAGCCTGTTTCAGAGTCGCTTCCTTCTTAACAGCTCTCTCTCTTTTAGGAATCCCAACAATTTCTATTAACTTCTCAATTTCCTTAAGATCCTTAGGGTTCTCAGGATTTAAGCCTGCAAGTAGGTCACCATACTGCGAATATAATCTCGCAAAATCTTCCGGTGTTCTATCAAAAGTGTTAGCCAACTTGACATAATTTGTTCTCTTCTGCGCTTCGTCTTTCTCCAAGTCACGTTGAGCTTTAGCAGCTAAATCAGCATCTACCTTAGACTCTTCTGCTGCTTTCGCTAATGCAGATTGAGTTGTTGCTGCAGGCGCAGTTGTCGTAGTTGTCGTTGTAGTTGTTTTAGCTGGACTAGTTGTAGTCGTTGTAGTAGTCGCAGTCTTAGCTGGAGTCGCTGTCACAGCTGGTGTCGCATTAGCCGCAGGCTGAGTCTTAGCTGGAATAGTTACTTGTTTTTGGACAACAGGTTTCACCGCTGGAGCATCTTCTTCCTCATCTCCATAGAATCCATTATCCTCATCCCAATCGTCATCACCCCAATCATCTTCTTCATCGTCGGCTGGTTTGGCTGCAATAAACGGAGTCTTAGCTAATGAAACTGCAGCTATTAATTCTTGTTCTTGAAGTTTATAGGGAGCCGGCTTAAAGGAATTAGTTAGCGCGGGCTTTGCCATTCCAAATAATATTATTAACGTTAAGGTTAGGGTGTTGACTCTGCGCATAAAAAGGCCTTACGACAAGAATGACGCCTGCATCATGGCTTAGTTCCCAAAATCTATCTCTAAATGCCCCTAATCACGGAGTCTTCAAAATAACTTATTCTTTACGAGTCTTATGTTCTAATCTAATTCTTTCAATGATAGCTTTAACTTCATCCTCGGTAGGCCCTCTGCTCTCTTCGACATCATTGTCTGTATGATTCACAAAGGTACCACCAACGATTTTAAAATTAGATCCTTCCCATGGGGTATCAGAAGGCGCTCTGAGTATTTCACCAGTCACACCATCTTGAGGATTGAAAGGGACAACAAGCTTTGAAGCCTTGGCATTCTCTAAACTTGCTTTATCAGCTTCAACAATCTGAGCTTTATTACTTATCTTCTTACCAAACCTTCTCGCTTTGACCTTACTTGAAGTAGCAGCAAGAGCATAATCAGGTACATCAGTAATAATGTTCATATCCAGAAGTTTCTTTCTTCTGGCTTTCTCTTTCTTGTCTTCATCAGCTATACGCTTAGCTTCTTCACGTTCAAACTTCTTCTGTTCTTTTTCTCTTTCACGCTCTAAACGTTTCTGCTCTTTCTCGTTCTCACGCTCTAAACGCTTACGCTCACGATCTCTCTTAAGCTCTTCCTTGAGTTGTTGCTTCTCCTTAAGCTTAAGTGCTTTCTCACGCTCACGGTCTTTCTTAATCTGTTCTTTCTCACGCTCACGTCTTAGAAGTTCACGCTGATGATCTTTCTCTCTTTGTAACCTTTCACGTTCACGTTGTTTAATAATACGTTCACGTTCGCGCTCTTTCTGTAACTTCTCGCGCTCGCGTTGCTTAACTAGCTTCTCGCGTTCTCTTTCTTTTTGTAGGCGTAGCTTCTCGCGCTCGCGCTCTCGCTTAAGTTGGTCCTTAGCCTTAACCTTAGTTGCAGGTTTTTTAGCTGCAGGCTTTTTAGCTTTAATAGCTGATTTCTTAACTGGCTTAGCTTTAACACCAGCTTTCTTAACTTGCTTAACGCTTACAGATTTAGAACTAGACTTAGAACGCTTCTGATTATCTTCCTTACGCTTTAATGAATAAAGACGCTTGCGCTCTAACTCACAATCTCTACATGAGTTAGGACGGTACGAGATTTTATTTTTAGCTGTAAGTTTGACTCCGCAAACTGTACAGACGGAGTGGGCTGACATAACGGATTAATTTTAGCTTATATTTGGATATGGGCCAAGGCCAAACCACTAAGTAATGGCCCAAAACAAAATGATTTAATATATTATTTATGAAGTGCGATCCCTCGACTCTATCAATCCAAGAGAATCTGGCTTAAATTCATTTGATAAAAATGAGTTCAGTAGAAAATTAAAAGACTACAACGAGCAGCACAAGAATCCGAGTTATCCAGAAAATTATTTGAAAGTACTTGGGTTGTTTTTATTAGGGCAGAGCAGCACTCTAGAAAACCTATTCTCCGAGGATCCTAGTTTAGTATCAAGCTATCAAATCAAAGCCATAAGAATCTTGAATCTAATTCAAAGCTCTAAGCCAGTGAAGAGCCAGGATATATTTCCTTTCATTTCACAAGAATTAAATATCAGAAAAAAAATATCCAAAAAAATCTCAGCGCATATCATTGATCTCTACAATGCCATCTCCAAGAATATTAGTAGCTTAGTTCTCAACTCTGATCTATGGGCGCTTAAGGAAGTACTGCCTGAAATAGTTTTCTACTATGGCAAATATATTCTCGAGAATAAAATTAGCAGTGAATATAAAAGATTAGAAGAAGAGTTAAAACAACCACTGACATTAACTGAAAACGATGAACTAAATCTAGAGAACAAACTAGAGCAAGTGTATCTACAAACTTTCTACTATAGAACTATAGGTGATGCTGCAAAAGCAGAGGAAGCTTTACTTCTCTATCGAGATCTCTACAAACCAGTTGAGAGACCAGCTCAAGTCCAATCACAAGCTAACACTCAGTTCTATCCACCAGATCAAGTGCTAAATAATTGGGACAAAATTCTGGCTGAAGCAGATGCCATTCAGAAAGAAGTAGAACGTCAAGCAGGACTATTAAACAGTACTTGTGACTATTTCAAATGTAGCGATTGTTGTTCAAATACTTTTCCGGTGATGACCTTAACCGAGTTCAAGTTTCTAGAAAAGTGGATGAAGGAAAATAATTACCCACTAGAAAAAATTCAAGAACGTTCAGAATTAATTCAAAAAGATTATGAGAAAAAATACGGTACAAGATTAAAGGTACTCAATAAAGCACTAGACGAAAATAATTTTCGTGGCTCTGAGAATCCACATAACTATAAATTCTCTTGTCCGTTTCTAGAGGATCAAAAATGTACTATATATGAAGCACGTCCCCTCATCTGCCGAGGCTTCGGATTATCCACCGACAACAATATTTCAGTGAAAACTTGCAAATATTACTTGGCACAATATAGGCACAATTCTAGTCCTGACAATGAAAGATACGCCTACGATCTACGCACAGCAGAGATGCTGGCAGCCTCTAGTGATCGACACATAAATGGTGGTAAACACCTAAAGGGGACTATAGTGGCCTGGTTTTCGTAAAATACCGACGCCGGGGGTCGGTATTTTACACTTGACATTCAAATACGTAAAGTGCTATTATTGATTCAGAGGTTTATTATATGGGCATTCTAGATATTATCAAGTCAGGAGCGGCAGCGTTAGGTTTTTTACCAGGAATGGCCGCAGCTCCAGAGTCACCAAAAGTAGACAGCACTCCAGCACCGATAGTTCGCTCAGCAGAAGAAGCCTACCCTGAAAGTAGACAGACTGCTCAACAGTTAGCAGTAGCACCAGCGCCGCAAGCTTCACAAGCTCAAACCACGGCTCCAGCAACATTAGCCAAGTTAGAAGAAACACTACAAACAGCTATTAAAGAGTTTGAATTAGCTAAAGCACAATTAGTAATCGAAACAAACAAAGCAGAGTCTGCTTTGAAGCCATATCAAGACAGAGTAAAAGCTGCTCATCAACAAGCAAAAGCCGCTCAAGAAGCATTTCTTGCAGCACAGAAAGCTCAACAATCGACAGCACAAACAACACAAGAACCTAGTTCAGCAGAATTAGAAAAAATATTTGCAGATCTGCTTGCAGGCAAAGGTCCTCAGAAACCGGAGCAAACAACAGCTACTGCTGCGAAACAATCAGAAGCAGCAAAAGATGGTGAACCTGGTTCAGCAGAATTAGAAAAATTATTCATGAATATGCTTGCTGGCAATGGTCCAAAAAAAGAAGAAGCCAAAGCTAACACGACAGCTCCTGCAAGTGCGGGACAAGAAAACCCAGAAGATATGCTGAAAGCATTAGAGGCAATACTTGGTGGGCTAGGCAACAGTAATGCTCCAGCTGATCAGAAAGCTTCAGTAACTCAAGTTGCTTAACTCTATTTCAAAACAAAGTGCCAGCCCATAATTCATCTAAGAACTCTGTATAAGGGACGGCCATAATGCTTGAAGCTTCATCAATGAAACGTTTACGTTGTTCATTACAGACTACGATTGCTTTAGCTTGAGGGTATCTTGATTGGAACTCAATAAGCCCTTTAATATCTTGTTTGTCTATGTTATCGCCGATCTTCACTTCTATAGCATAGAGCGGCTCTTGCTTATTCTCTATGATGAAATCCACTTCATGATTTGATTTGTGACGCCAGAATTTAATCTCAAATCTTTTATTCTTGATCTGTTTATACGCCAGTATCTCTAAAAAGATCCAATGCTCAAATGCTTTCCCTGCTTCATTTCCCTTCAATGCTTTAATAGTCCTTTGACTGAGATATGAAGCGATACCAACATCTGCTAAGTAAAACTTAGGTACCGAACTTAGAGTATCCCTCGATTCACTCTGACTAAAAGGATAAACGAAATAACCCATGATCGTATCAACTAAAATTTGATAATAATTTTTTACTGTCTTAGCATCTATACCACAGTCCCTGGCAATGTTTGCATAATTGGTCAGCTCTCCATTACTATAAACAAAACTATCCAGGAACCTGGAGAAGCTTGGTAAATTGCGCACTAAACTTTCTGCTTGAATTTCTTCCTTAAGATAGTTCTTGACATAAGCATCTAAAGCTCTATCGTAATTATTAGTTAAATAATGAGCAGGTAATAATCCAGAGTTAAGCGCTTTAATCAAATCAAAATTATCCTTGATCTCAGGATAAACAAAAGGATGCATGTAAAAACTCCAAGCCCTGCCACCAAGCAAGTTTGCAGCTTCCTTCTTAAGCTTCCTTGCGCTAGAAGCGGATAAAATAAAATACGCCTTCTTGGATTCAATCATGAGGTGTACCTCATCTAAAAGCGCCGGAATCTTTTGTATCTCATCTATAATCACTGGATATTTCAGAGTTGCTTCATCTAACGCCAAGATTTGCTTGCGTAATTTAGAGGGGGTTTTCTGCAAATCAAAAAATACATCTGTATCCAGAAGATTTATATAAAGTGATTTTGGAAACTCATGTCTTAAGTAAGTTGATTTACCTGACTGCCTAATACCCCAAAGGAAGGCACTTTGGCCAGGATCTATGTTCACATCAAGCATCCGCTTAATAAATTCAGGTTTATTGAGTGACATAAGCATATTATTCCATATTTTTCGGAAAATTACGGAATTACCTCCTTATTTTTCAGAAAATTACGGAATCCAGGTAATATTCCTTCAATTCTTTTCTTAATATAGCTTGACACTAAGAATCGCAGTTTCGTATAATAACTAAAGAGGAAATAAAATATGAGTCAATCAGTAACAGCATTCGGACAACAAACACCTATGATGGACCAATTACTTCAATCACTACTGGGTCGTGGTGCAAATCAAGTGCAACAATCACAAGCAGTAAGTGTGGAACCTGTAACTCAGCAAGCACAACCAACAGGATCTACTCCAGTTCCGCAATTAATTCCTCAGTCTAACTTTCACTTAGCGCCAGAACTTTTACAACAAATGCATGCTGCACAACAAGCTTCTCCTGTTATTCAACAACAAGCTCCAGTAGCAGCACCGCAAACGGCAGCGATTACAGTGGCAACACAAGCGACACCAATACAAAATGGTCAACTTATAAATTTTCTAAAGCACACTGCAAGTGAGATGAATAAGCTCAGAAGAGATATGAGTGACTTAAATTTATCTCAACTAACAGACAAGATCATGTACACCGTCAATGATGCACTCAGAGCGTTGGGTCAAACTCCATGGGGACTGCTCGTAACACCAGCAGAGGAACAACAGAATGCAATTGCTCAAATGCAGCAAGCTCAGGTAGCTCAAACTCAAACTCTAACACCAGCTCCTCAACCAGTAGCAGCAGCACCAATGTTTGATAGGCCAAACGCAGTGCAACAATTAGCAGCTTAAGAGCAAGTTATCATCATAATAAATCCATGAAGAAAAAACTCCGAATTCTTTGATGAGTTATAATGTCCTTTATGGACACCAAACAAATCGATCGTAGAACATTTTTAGCAGGATTAGGAGTGACGGCAGCAGCCATAGGGCTCTCGGGTCTGACAGCATGTGCACCCGCAGTTAAGGCTAAGGCTCTAAGCCTCTCGCATGGTAACGATGCAAGCTTATTCCCAGTCTACGACGGCACTAAATATACTAAGAAGGATTTCACAGCTCTTACCAAGAACGATAAGCTTGGACTCAGTGCAGAGAATATTACAGCGCACTTGGGGCTTTATGAAGGTTACATCACTAAGGTAAATCTAGCAGAGACAGAAATGCGTGCTGGTGATATCAACGAGACATCGATGAAGAATTTAGCCTTCGCACTTAATGGTATGGCTCTTCATGATATTTATTTCTCTAACATGTCCACTGCTAAGACCAAACGCTCAGCAGCTTTGGATAAAGCTATAGAAACTAGCTATGGTAGCTTTGATAAATATTTCACTAACCTAACTAGCATTGCCGATCAAGTTACGGGCTGGTCTATCACTGCACTCAATCTACTTAACGGCAAGTTGCTTAATTATGGTTTAGCTGATCACAGCGCTAACTTCCCTAATTTTGTAATGCCAATACTCGCTCTGGATGTTTATGAACATGCTTACGTAATTGACTTTAGCGCTGAAGGTAAGGCTAAGTACATAGAAGTATTCTCAGGAATCATTGACTGGGACTTGGTTTCACGCCGCTATGATGCTATGACTATGCTCTTTAATTAATCAATCTTAGTTCTTTTGGGCATTTTATAATCACAGAGCTTAGATATCTTCTCTAAGCATTCCCAAGCTTGATCCATGAGATCTCCCTTATAGTCTATCTCATAAGGTTCACCAATCTTCACAACTATCTCTCTATCATTCTTATAAGTTATGCCAATGGGGACCAAGGGCACCTTGGCTAACCTGGCAAGAAATATTGGACCTTTATTAGGTTTGCCGAGCATAGCGGGATCCTTAGAGCGTGTACCTTCGATAAAGACACCTAGACCCCAAGCCTTAAAAACTCCGAATGATGTTAATGCTTTCTTAGCAGCCTTAAAGGTTTGTGATTCAGCATTACCCCTATCAACAGAGATGGTGCTAGTAAGAGCCATAAAAAAACGCAGCACTGGATTATCAAACAATTCTTTCTTAGCAATAAAAGCAACTGGGTAGCGAACTGAATGTCCCACTAAAGGAGGATCATTATAAGAACGATGATTAGATACAAAAATATAGTTTTGTTTAGGATCAAGCTTCCCTGCACATTCAATAGTAGTTTTTTTAATAATATGATAGTAAGAATTTACAAAAACCATATTAGAGAACCACTGCGCAAACACACTTAACCATGAGTAGTAATATAAGTCTTTGATTTTTTTTAAGAAATTTTGCATTGCAACTTAGATTTTACAATAAACATTGCAGCCCTGTAGCGCTCAAAAGCCTTATTAATTATGCTAAACTAGCCTAGATATGTCATTCTACGAAACAGAAGCTAGGATAACCAAGGACCCAATAATGGGTCTAATTCAGATGGCATCCAAGGATAACTCACCGGATAAACTTACAGCGATTATTGGTTCGGCTGCTGATGATAAGGGTAAAGTTATAGTGCCAGAAGCTGTCCTAGAAACAGCTAAAGAACTTTCTTCACTTAGTATTAATTTTGAATATGCGCCTAGTCCTGGGATCTCTGGTCTAGCGGAAAAACTTAGCGAAGAATTTCTTGGAAAGAATATCTGCAAGGCTCTCATCGATCAGGGTGTCTATCGTTCTGAGATAGTTACCTCTGGTGGTACTAATGCCATCGCTACGGCACTATTAGCATGTACTAGCGAGAACGATCAAATCATCACTCACAGTCCTCACTGGGCTGGTTACGACAGTATTACACTAGCGATCAAACGCAAACCACTAATTAATTTTGATATTTTAGATGCAGAGGATAATTTCAACTTAGTTGCTTTTGAAACTACCATTAAGAATCTGATTGCGTTTAAGTCAGATGCCCGCATTATCCTGGTGATGAACACACCCTTTGACAACCCTCTTGGTAAGGATTTTGGCGTGAACGCCTGGAATGAGATTGGTGAAATATTATCCAAGTATAACGACAGAGAGATAATTATTATCCTCGACACTGCATACCTAGATTTTGGACCAGAAGGGAAAGATTATTGTAGATTAAGTTTCGTTCCCAACTTATTCAAAAAGATAGACAGTCCTAAATTTAAGCTAATTATTGCTGGCACAGTATCTAAGAGCTTTGCTATGTATGGTGCAAGGATTGGCTCTGCAACACTACTAACAACAGATGAGGAAGCTGCTCGTTCTTGGAAGGATATAGCAGGTGGTTGCGTTAGAGGTACTTTCAGCAATGCTTCTAGAATTGGGCAAGAGATTGCGATTAACATACTTGAAGACAAAAACAAACTTGCTAATATTCATGAGTTCCAGAAAGACACTTCTAGGCTAATGAATAAGCGTCGTGATTATTTTATTGACTCCATGAAAGGCAAGCTAGAAGAAGAATACAGGTTAATCAAGCCTGATAGTGGATTTTTCATATCACTAATGATAGACAATCATAAATACCAGAACTCAACTTTCGCAGAAGTATTCTACAAAAAATTACTAGAGAATAGATTATACGCTCCCCTTATTTCAGGACAATTTTTACGTATCCCTACATGTGGTCTTGCAGAAGCTAAATTAGAAGAAGTCGCTAAGCGTATCCTAGAAGTAAGTAAACAAATGCATGGGATGCAAGCAGCTTAATAGTGAAAGAGCGTGCCATATTAATCGACATAGTAGATCTTGGCACTGACCCGGCTGAATATACTTTAAGACTAGATGAATTAGATAGCTTGGTTAAGACTTACGGTGGCATTTCAATACTGAAGACCTATCAAAAACGCTCTAAGCCTGACTACAACACCTATGTAGGTCGCGGCAAAGTGGAAGTATTGTTCAAAGAAGTCGGCGGTGGAGAGAATGTAGATCTCGTTATTATTAACAATATACTTAAACCCAAACAAATTTATAACCTAGAAGAATATTTAACCGAGCTAGAAATCGCTCGCCTCCAAGAAATCGGCAGAGTAGGCACTCCGAAGAAGATCAAAGTCTGGGACAGAGTGGACTTAATATTAAAGATCTTTGATAAACATGCTACTACCGCAGAAGCTAAGCTACAAATAGAATTAGCGAGTATTAAACATATGGGTCCACGTATATTTGGCATGGGACTAGAACTCTCTCGTCAAGCTGGTGGTATCGGTGGTGTTGGTATTGGTGAAACGAATACAGAGATAATGAAGCGTCACTTAAAAAAACGCCTACAGCTGGTTGAGGAGAAGATCAAAACATACGGAGACATACAAAAACGCCAGCGTGATACTCGCAGAGAGCGCCACCAACAGACAGTAGCTTTGGCTGGTTACACCAACGCTGGTAAAAGCACTCTAATAAAGGCTCTCACTAAAAAGAAAGATGTTTACATAGCAGATGAATTGTTTGCAACTCTAGATTCTAAAGTAGGAGAACTATTCTTAGCTAGCACTGATGGTAGCTGGGGCAGTAAACTAATGATAGCTGATACCATCGGCTTCATCCAAGATCTACCACCTGATCTAATCAAGGCATTTAAAACCACGTTAGCTGAGATAGTAGATGCTGACCTGATTTTACATGTCATCGATATTAACGATGCCAATATTCATCTAAAGATCAGAGTAGTAGAAGATATATTAAATGAACTATTAAACGGCAAAGATACTCCGAAGATCTATGTCTTTAACAAAGTAGACCTACTCAAGGAGAGACCATGGTCAGAAGCAGATCAAGAGAGTTATATCGCTAGCCTAGTTACTAAGTATGCACAATATAGCCCCCAAGTGGTGTCTGCGCTAGATCACGAGTCATTCAGTCAGTTAATAGACACGATAGAACGATCTTTAGCATAAATATGATAAAATTCTAAATATATGG
>CAYPGT010000055.1:0-13810 GCA_964410425.1 uncultured Gammaproteobacteria bacterium | reverse complement strand
TCCCGTTCGTAACACTATAGTAATTATATATATTTAGGTTAAGGGTTGGTTAATATAGCCTCGATGCTGAGGTAAATAAATTAGCAACCGTGGTAAAGAACATAGGCATAATTAAGAGTAAAATCATAACTCCCAATACTGGTTTAATAGTAAAACTTATTTGGAAGGCATTAATCTGTGGAGAAGCTCTCGATAGGAGTCCTAAGATCAAGTCATTAACGAGGATAGTCAATACTACTGGACTAACTAAAACGAAGCCCATGCGAATAATATCTCCAGACAAATGTATAATTTTCGGGACATTAAGCTTAATAACTGGATCAAAGATAGAAAAAGATTCAAAACTATTACTTAAAGCCTGAAGCAACATTTCTGGTCCACCTACATAGAAGAACACTACAACGGACAACATACTCATAAATCTTCCTAAAATAGTAGTCTGTCCACCCAAACTCGGATCAAACATCTGTGCTGAAGAGAAACCCATCGCAGCATCCATCATCTCACCACCAGCAACAACTATAGTAAATAAAATATTAGCCATGAAACCCATGACAAACCCTAGAGTAAAGTTCACAATGATAGCGAATAATAATGAAAACCCTTCTGCTGGCATCTGAGTCGCAAACGCTTTACTAGAGAGCATTGCCGTCAACAGTATGGTCATACCAATGCGAGCAGTAGCAGGGACACTCTTATGAGAGAATATTGGAGCAAAATGCATAAACGCTAAAATACGTACCATTACCAAACCGAGTGCAACGACTCCAGATCCCATCTGTTCGAAAAGATTGTGCCTAAATAAATTAACAAACAGATCCATCTTATCTCACGGCTTCTTCTTTCAATAGTTTATCTAATCTACCTGTTATCGCTGGTCGTGGAATCCTAGTCACTGGTGGCTTAGCTTCTTCTGGAGTCTCAGTAACTACTGGAGCAACTGGCGCTACCTTAACTGGTGCTGGTTTAGCAGGAGCAGGCTTAGCTGGTGCTGGCTTAACTGCTACTGGTGCAGCAGGCTTCGCAGGAGTCGGTGCTGGAGCTGGTTTAGTTGCCACTGGTGTCGCAGGTTTAGCCGGCACTTGCTGTACTGGCTTAGCTGGAACGGCTACTGTTTTAGCCGGTACTGGTGTTGAAGCAGCTTGCTGTAACTTCTGTGCTTTAAGCTTATCAACATCAGGGATCGGCTTCACTTGAGATGCTGGTTGAGAGAGTTTATTAGCTTTAATATTCTCATTAATAGTTTCTACTTCTGGCTGATTAATAGATTCAGCCATCTTAGATGCTCCACCCGAACCACCAGAAGGACCTTCTGTTGCAGTAGGTTGCTCTAGCTGTTTTTGTTCAGTTGCGTGCAACGGAGTCTCTAAGAAATTACGTCGTGGCATAGCCTTAGCAGTAAGAGTCGGCACTAACTTAAACGCTTTATTAATACTGTCTGTCGCATATCTACTCATATACTGAAACATATAGAAACCAAAAATAATCAGAGCAATAAATAAACCGATAACTTTCACGGCAGAACCCAGAGTCTGCTCCTGAACTTGCGTCGCTGCTTGCAACACTCCCACAGCCAATCCTAAAGCTGCAGCCAAAACCACAAGAGGACCCGATATGAACAATATCGTAAAAATTCCTTCTCTTATCGCTTGTGGCATCCAATCCATGATTAGTTAAAGCTCTGCGCCAGTCCTTTTATGATTAAGTCCCAACCATCAATCGCAACGAATATCATAATCTTAAACGGTAACGAGACAATGGTAGGCGACAACATTATCATTCCCAATGCTAGTAGAATATTAGCTATGATCAAGTCAATGACAAGGAAAGGTATAAACACCAGAAAGGCAATCTGAAATGCCTTGCGCAATTCTCCTAAAAGATAAGCTGTACCCAATTCTCTAACCTTGACGTCTTCAACATTCTTAGGGAAAGGTTCGCGACTAAGAGTGTAGAAGAATTTCAGATCTTTGACGTCTACGTTCCTCAGCATATGCCCAGAGAGGTTTTTATAGGTGCGATCTAACGCTGTCGTTAAGTTGATTTGATTATTAGAAAGAGGGACTAAAGCTTCAGTATTAATGCGATTAAGCTCAGGACCTAAAACATATCCAGTAAGCACTAAGCTCAAACCTACTAAGACTAAGGTTGGTGGAGCGTTTTGTGTACCGAGAGCTTGTCTTAATAAGGACAAGACCAAAATTATTCTTAGAAACGGTGTCATAGTGACAACCATTACCGGTAAGAAACTTAATAGGAATAATAGACCAACTACCTGTAAACTTGGTTCTAAATCTGGTAATAAATTTGTCAGTGATTCCATAGAGACCTGTAGCTTTTATACCCTTATAGCTACAGTATAAGTTAAGAACTAACACTAGTCATCAATTCCAAATAAGATCACAGCAGTGGGTGTCTTTCTAAGGAAGTCTACTGTATCAATTCTTTTGATTTGAATTAACCTCGGTGTTGTGCTTACAGGGGTCTACTCCGTAATATTCAACAAGGGAATCATAAAAATTCTTTTGACAAGCTGGCAACTTTAGCTCTGAAGCATGAGTTCTGAACTTTTCATTACCCATAAGGAATGCAGTAGTGATATAAGCCACCAATTCTCTTGGATTTTTATTGATGGTTGTTTTTTCTCGTTTAAATATTTCTTTACTAGATATAGCATCTCCATCGAGTTTAACGCCGAACATATAACAATACTGCACTAAGCCTTCTACTTCATTAGTCTTATGCATGTATCCATCGACTCCAGCTCCATCACCAGATTTGCGGTCTCGATGATGAGCAAGTTCATGAATAACAGTATCAATATCATCCAAGCCCCAGAAATTTTGAATCACAGTACGAGTTTCATTATTATGTCCCCTACGTTGATCATCATCAAGCTTAGCATCAGATTTGACCTTCTTATTATAAGAACCATTAACTGAACAGATATATTGTGGGAAAGATTTTAGCTCCTCATTCCACGGCATCGCATACTGATCATCAGGTCTAGTTGCAAGCCAAGCTGCTGCAATAATAAACTTAGTTGATTGATCAAAAGGACGACCCTGAAGACTATCAGCTTGCTCTGCAGATAGATTCTCACCTTTACCTAAGTAGCCTCCTTTAATTAATGAAACTAGTTCTTCAATCCGAGCCATCAGTGTGTCGCTACTCGGCTTAGCTTCTGCTAATTTGCCCTCTAATGCAGGGAAGTACGGCAATATAAATTTAGGATCATTAGTTAAATTAGCTAAGGTTCTAGCAACTAAAAGTTTCTCGCTAAAGTTCCAAACATTGCTATTAGCTTCAATCTTTTCAGCAAGAGTCAGACTCTGCCTTCGAGCTATGGCATCGTTTAACTCCTTTTGGTAACCACTTAATTTCTTTTCATAAAAAGTATCATTGATGATAGTTTCCAAAATCTCCTTTGTCCCTGATGAAGAGTCGTAGACCTCGAGTTCAGTTTTAATTAAGCTTAAGACCTTTTCGTTGTCACCATTAGCTTGATTTTTAATTTTAACTAATACAGGCAACGCGTCCTTTGCTTTGTCTGCCATGTCAAACCATTCGTTTCCATAAGATTGCCTGAGATCATATTGCGTGGCAGTATCAATAAGTTGCTTATAACAACTCAACTTAGAAATGTATTGATCTAGCAAACCAATATATTTACCTTTCTGTTTCATCTTAGAAATTGAACTCACTAAATCTTTCTCTTTCATTGTAGGCTTAGTCGCATCGAAACATGCAATCAGGTCTTCATTAGAAATATTTTCATTTTTGAAAATATTTCTTAATTCTGTTCTTATATCACTTAGACTTAAATCATCTATTGTTCTGCTTACTTGAGTTTGTTGAGTGCTAGGTACAGGTTCAAACAAACTTTTCAAAGCACGGGAATAATCGATACGACCTCCAGTACTAAGATTGGGTAGCTGACTTATCTCTGCCGCTATGACCACGCCGATAACAGAAGCTAATGCAAGCTCAGGCGAGATTATGAGTTTTCTTACATGAGTCACAAGTCGTGTATTATATCAAATTACCACCATATTGTCAATACGTTATAGTCCCCGTATTTTAGCTATATAACTGCTTATAAATCCAGAAATTACTCAGAACCTTTTTAACGTAATTCTTAGTTTCATTATACGGAATCTTCTCAACGAAGAGATCCGGATCCATAGCGGGATCTTTACGCACCCAACTTTCTACAGCATTAGGACCTGCATTATAAGATGCAATTGCATAGATCATATTATTATCGAATTTATCAAAGACCTGCTCCATATAGACAACACCTAACCTGATATTATTCTCTGGTTCCATTAAGTCCTTCGCTCTCGGTGGTCTCATCTTCATAGATTTAGCCAAAGCACGAGCAGTAAAAGGCATAAGTTGCATCAAACCAACAGCACCAGCTTTACTTATAATATCTTTTTGGTAATGCGATTCTTGCTTGATTAATGCATGAGCAAGTAATGGATCAATCTTAAGATGTTCGCTCACTGCATCTGCAATCAAGTCAGCATACGGTAAAGGATAGGCATAATGGAATTTTAAGTCCTCATAATTTACAGCAGCATTAGGGCTCAAAGCAGCATAGGCAGTGGTAATAGCTTTATAATAATCTTCATCCTTCGCATAAAGCCACATCTTAAAATCTTTATCAATCTTAATATCACCAGCCTCATCTAAATCAAGTATGAAGCGGTATTCACCAATATCACTCAGCTCTAGAATATCAGCGCCATAGAGTTCTTTAATCGTAGAAGTTTTATAAACTTCAGGCCAAGTCCAATTAGGAATACTAATGAACTGATTTGCAGTAGGAACCTTATACCACTTGCTATTACCATCCATGATCTGTTGTGCTCTATAGCTATAGTAGTCACGGGGGTGGTCTATGATTAGGTTATGGAAGACAGCCTTAGCATCTTCCTCTTCATTGAGTTGCTTATAAGCCTTAGCTCCCCAGAAAGCTACGAAAGGATGCGATTTAGCCTCGGTATATTTTCCCCAATGATATTTATAAATCTCTATAGCCTTGCGATAATTCTCATGCTCATATTCTTGCCAAAATACTTGAGCAAGACTTTCAGCAGCATAATTACTCTCTGGGAATTCCTGATAAACAGCTCTGTAGTCATCCTTGAACTCCGTTCTCTGAGCTATTTCCCAAAGAATTTTGTCCTTAATGATAGGCATTTGATTCTTAAGCATATTAAGCAGTTCTACTTCTGCAAGCTTAGGAGTAAGGGTTAAAGTTAAATCTAGTAATTCTGAAGCTAACTTAGCATCATGCACTTCAGGCAACTTACGCAACAATAAATCTCTCGCTTCTTTATTCTGCCCCAACTCAAGTAAGGTCTCTGCATAAGCCTTGAGATAAAGATCAGCATTATCAAACTCAGTATTAAAGAACCTTAGAGCCTGCTCATAGTCATCTTGGTAGTAGTAGCTCAGAGCCATATAATTAGTCAGCTCAGAGAATTGAGCTTGATCCTCAGGATCAAAACGTAAAATCTGATCAGAGATCAAATACGCTAAATTACCCTTAGGACTAGTCTGTAAATAATGTTTTAAGCGAGAGTATTTTTCTGTCTTATCAGCAGTTAAATTAGCGAGATAGTAATCAGCGCCCAGAGCGTACTCAGACTTAGGGAATAACTCTTGTATCATCAGAAAGGTTTTCTTCGCATCTTCCATAAGACTTTGACGTGAATAAGACTTAGCTAGATCATAGAGATACTTAGGATTCTTAGGGAATTTATCTACCAAGTAATCCAGATCCTGCACTACAACTCCTTCTAAACCAATCTTCTCAGCCAGCTTAGCTCGGTGATAACGACTATATTGAGTCAAATAATCAGGACTAATATCATAAGCTCTAATAAACGCCATCGCTGGTTCATCTATATCTTGATATAAACGACTAAGAATATAATTCTTACGGTTCTCTAGAAGTTTAGGTAAAGTACCATAACTCTCTAGTAAACGAATAGCCTTCACCGGATTGTCTTTAGAGTAATTGATAGCTTCCTGTAAAACTTTATCCAGTTCTTTATAACGCAGTTCACTTACTTGTGGATAATTACCCTTATCATTAATTTCAAGATAGAGTAGAGTCGAAGCTGTGATCACTACGATCCCAGCTAAAGCAATAAGAAAATACTTGAATCGCTTCTGCTTAAAAAACTTTTGTACTGAAGCAGCAAAGTTCTCATAGTCAAACTTGACTTGTAATTTACTTTTCAGTTTATCCCTTAAATTAAGCACTCAGAAACATTGTCTCATTAGAATGAAGATCAGGCTAGATATAGAGAAACTCGTCATTGCTACGCCCTCGAAGAGGGCGTAGCAATCCAGTCTAACTACAAATTTCATGACTGGATCACGACGTCGCGCTTCGCGCTCCTCGTGATGACGGATTTAAACTTATGCTGCCTTACCAACAGCTCCCGCTAGCTGTCCGCATGCTGCCTTTATGTCATGTCCTCGTTCTTTACGCACAGTAATAGTCTTACCAGCACAATATTTTTCTAAAACTCGACTAAACTCTTCTACTCTACGTGGGTTAGATCTAGTGAAGGGATCATTAACATTGGTTTGATTATATGGAATGAGATTTATATTGCAATGCAAATCTCTCACTAGATTACCTAGTGCTTTAGCTTTATCTAAAGAATCATTGACATCTTCGAGCATCACATATTCTATAGTCACACGTCTGTTAGTTTTGGCTACGTAATTCTTCATCGCTTGAATTACTTCTGCTACTGGCCACTTACGATTAATAGGTACGAGGTAATCTCTTCCTTCATCAATTGGATCATGAAGAGACAGTGCTAAAGTGATCTGCAAATCTTCATCAGCAAGCTTCTCGATCTTCGGCGCAACTCCACTAGTAGAGACCGTTATATGCCTAACGCCAATCCCAACTAGATTACGCATTTGATCTATAGAATCTATTACAGCGTCATAGTTATTAAGAGGCTCTCCCTGACCCATATAGACTATGTTAGAAATGCGATGACCATTAATATTCTGCATGAACAATACTTGTTCGATGATCTCTTCTGCTGTTAAATTCTTCTTGAAGCCAAGTGCACCCGTCGCGCAGAAAGGACAAGCTACTGCACAACCTACTTGAGAACTGATACACGCGCTATAGCGACCATCTTCTTCACTTAGATCGCCGAAGTACATCAGCACTGACTCTATCTTGTCGCCAGCTTCGGTTGCAAATAAATATTTCTCAGTACCATCCTTACTGATCTCTCTAGTAATTAGTTTCAGTGAACCAATGGGTAAATTAGCAGCTAAAGTCTCCTTCGCCTTCTTAGACAGATCCGTCATCTGCTCATAATCTCTAACCCACTTAGAATATATCCACTTATGGATTTGCTTGGCTCTAAACTTCTCCAAACCCAAAGACACGACGTAATCCTCAAGCTCGGCCAAATTCATGCCGATGAGGGATTTGTGATTAATCTGTGGAAGAGTAGTGATCATAAGTTAACGAGGATAATAGTGTAACACATATTATCAGGCAACATTAGGCTTAATTCTGAACTTTACCAGTAATCAAGCTTTGTTCCATAGAGCCAGAGCTGTCATCACTGATAGTAAGATCGAATTGCTTATTACTAGAACGATCTAACTCAATCTCAATAGTTGTAGCGTCACCTGACGTAGCTAATACGGTCTTGAATATCTCAGTAAAGTTCACAATATCCGCTTTGGTCAAATATACTTTCTTATTAAGTTTGAAACTAACCGTAGTATCTTCGGTTCCAAGAGTGCTTGCTTCTTGACGTACAATTTTACGTATAAAAGAGCCAAGTTCTATAACTTTAGCGTTACGAGAAGCTGCCAATGATTTAGAAGCTAAAGTAATATCCTCGACAGATTTATAAGAGCTTGTTGTTTGAGTCACAGGTTCTTCAGGTGCTGTAGTTATTACTGGTGACTCTGTTGTATCATCCAGTGTTGATTGCGAAGCACTTGGATTAGTCACTGTGGGTTGAGTTGGTGATTGAGGAGTACTAGGATTAGTTATCGGTTGGATCGGCGTCGTTGGTGCTTGTGTCGGTTTGGCTTCAGCTGCAGAGGATTTCCCCAATGATTGAATCTTGTCATATAGCTCTTTTATTTTTTTTTCTAAAGCCTTGTCCTGCTCAGTCAGTTTCCTAATTGCTTCGTCATTACCTTTTATCAGCCCTAATATTATATTCAATGCATCTTTTTCTTGTTTTGAAGGTCCTTTAACTTTGTCAGCATTGATCCTTAGCTTAACCTGTAATTCTTCCATTTTTCCTTTTGCTATTAATACCCCAACACGTTCATCGTGCAACTTTTCAAGTGTTTTAATGAGTTCTTTGGTTTTATCATCTAAAGCAAATTGCTCCATTTCATTTTCAATCTCAGCATCAATTGAGGCTAATAAATTCTCTGCTCCCATCACAGTAGACTCTGCTTGAGGCAAGAAATCATTCGCTGCATTTATATCAGGTTCAATCTCCAATATTAAGGCTAATATACTAGGACACATCATCCACTTATAATATTCTGGACTACTTGCATTGGGCATATCACCACCAACAAAATCACTACAGTCAAGTTCGGTTCCATCATTAGCACGAACTACTGAGATTTGAAAACAATTAAGAAGAAGAACGAAAACCAGTAAAAAATAAATATTAGACTTGTGCATTTTATATACCAACCTTTTGTTAGCCATGAATTACATGCAGTAGTTAAGAGTCAGTTAAGATAAGACTTCTTTCGAAGTATTTCTATTTTTATATAATAGGCTTGTTGTTAAGCACTTCTCAAGAAGATTTCTTTCGCCATGATAAGCCTCTGGATCTGAGAAGTACCTTCATAGATCTGATAAATCTTCGCATCGCGCATAAGCTTCTCTACAGGATACTCGCGTGAATAACCGTAACCACCAAATATCTGCACGGCATTAGTCGCAGACTCCATCGCCGCATCCGCCGCGAAGGCTTTAGCAAAAGCAGCATACTTAGTATTACGCTCATGTCTATCGATCATATTCGCGCAGCGTAACACAAGTAGTCTTGCAGCTTCATATTTCATTGCCATATCGGCGATCATAAAACTTATAGCTTGGTGCATTGCAATCGGCACACCAAACGATGTACGCTCCATAGCGTATTGTTTAGAGTTCTCGAATGCCGCTCTAATGATAGCAGTCGCTCCAGCAGCCACTCCTGGACGAGTCTTGTCGAAGGCTTTCATAGAGATCTTAAACCCCTCACCCTCTGCACTGATTCTATTAGCAGCAGGGATCTTCACATCTTCGAAGGTCACTGAGTGAGTAGAACTCGCTCTCTGTCCCATCATGTCTTCTTTCTTATTCACAGTGACACCTGGTAAATCAGCCGGCACGACGAAGCTTGATAATCCTTTATGTCCCGCAGATGCATCCGTTGCAGCAAGCACATAGAACCACTTAGCGTACTTTGCTCCAGTAATCCATTGCTTGTTACCATTAATAACATATTCATCGCCAACTTTCTTGGCAGTCGTTTTAACATTTGCTACATCAGAACCACAACCTGGCTCAGTTACACAGTAGGAAGCGAATTGTAATTCTTCCATCATTGGTCCTAAGAAGCGCTTATTAATCTCATGATCATCCACGACTAGAAGCGGAGCAGAAGCAAGCATATTAGCGTAGAGCGCTGTCGAGATCCCTGTACAAGCTACACCAATCTCCTCAGCCATAATTACTTCTTCAGTGATACCTAGTCCCATACCACCTACATATTCAGGAAAACCAGGATTCATCAATCCTATATCAAAAGCCTTCTGCGCGATCTCCAGCGGAAACTTCGCCTCGCGATCGTGATGCTCGGCCTGGGGCTTGATTTCATTCTCTGCAAAATCCTTCGCAAGTCTTTGCAAGTCCTTCTGAGTATCATCTAGTTCAAAATCTATAGGCATATGATAATTAATGCCATGATTTCTGCCTATTAGCAAGGTTGGATAAGACTATAAGAAAAAAGTTAGAGACTCAAAAGGTTTGCCGTGTCTTCGCTTCTCAGATTCCCTATCCATCCAATTAAGAGTAAGTTTAAACGGCAACACAAGAACGGTCATCATCAACAGCGCTAAACAAAGTCCTTTAATCTCTTCTGGGTCCATAAATCTTTTCTTCCTCCTTGATTATATAGCTATAAGTATCTAACATCAATATCCATCCTAGTATAAAAAAGATCAACTCTGCAAGAACGCTTGCACCATTCGGCAAATCTTTAACATGACATCCTTTCAAAACCCAATCTAGAACCTGGGCCGCAACTGGTGTCATCAATACAATAATTAAAGTTAATGAAAGTTGAATTCTAAACTTAGTATCTTCCAGTAATGGCTTCATCAAGATCCCCCTTAATTCGCTATGATTCTAGCGGTGAAAGGTTAAGAAGCGAGGTCAACACGCAAGAGCAAGATGAACAGTTTTTTGATTGTCTCAAGGGATTCTAAGCTGACAATTCACAAAAATTAGATCAAATTATGACTTAAATGCTAAGTGTTAAAATTGACTTATTTAAGAGGAACAAAAACCAGATGAAAACCCTCTTAAATGATATAATGTATTGTTATATTAAGCAATATTAAAAGTATTTAGGTATTTGAAATGAGCGTGAACTCTATAGCAGCAAATCAAATAGTCCCCGATGGCTCCGGGTCTGATGCAACTCTTGCATTTATAACTATCAAGGATTTAGTAGGTAGACTAACCGCTGTTAATGGTTCTTTAAAAGGTAGTGATGGTCAATCGGCATGTTTTCTTGCTGACACTAGCAGTGATATCGACAGAGTTGCTCTCGACCCACGAATGAATGAGCTATTAACATCACTGGAAAGAAATCGATCGATCGAAGGTAAGCTGGGTGATGAATTAATCAAACTACTTGAGGAAACTCCAGGACTCAAAAGAGGCGAATATAGAGCTCATTCAACTATAGCTAGAGAACTGTCTGTAACTGGTACTATGATTGGGTTAGATCCACACATTACTGCGAGATTTAACTTTTGGTCTGAAGTTATAAACTCCCTGAATCAAGATCCTAAAATTAAAACAAGCAATCCATTGATCGAATATTTCGATCAGGAAATTACCAATAAATCTTCAGATCCAAATTTTGCATTTGCTGTAACGAAACTTTTTGATCTTAGTACTAAGAAACACTCTCTTGAAGAACAGAATCAGGACTGGTCTATTCATGGGAATGATGCTGTTTTTAATGATCCTAAAGAGTTAAGTTCTACGGAACAAGTTGAGCTTAGATCGAGCTATGAAACAATTTTCAACAATTACACTATCCCTAATCTTGACTCCAGTAGTGCCAAAGAAATAGTGGGAAATTTATTTTCAGATTTAGTATCTAAGTTTGAAAAATTCTTCTTAGATGGCTTCGATAACAACCCCAGATTTCCCACAAAAGTAGATAGATTTGATGCAATTAAGCCAGGGACCAGATTGCTACTTGAGCTAGAGTCTAGTGGTTTATTGCTAAGCTCTAAAGAAACAAGGCTGTTAGAAACTAACTTGCGTAATGAATTTATTGATCCAGCGATAAGTAATTTATTATCAACTGAATATTTAGATTATATAACTCAAGTGCTTAAAAATCATCTGTTGAGCTACGCTAGAAATGACTATCTTCTTGACTATGCTGAACTGCATCCAGCGATCGCTACTACTAGCCCTTCACCAGCAACAGTAATGAGCAGCATGGGAGATCAAGCAACAAGCAGTAGTAGTGGTTCAACGCCAACAACAAAATTATCTGTCAATTTATCTACTCAAGAGTTATTAAATCAGGCTTTAAGTTCAGCAACTCAAAGAGAGCCTAACAATGGACTGCTGTTCCCAGATGTTATTCGACATAGAAAGATTGTTGAAGCTTTTGAAAGAGGAGTTATTGAAGAAGAGCTAAGTACACTATTACAAAAAAACCATGATTCAGTCGAATCTTATATCCAAGCTAATGGAATTACCAGAGAATCGTTACAACATGATTTAAGGGAAACTGCTCTCCAAGCATTCATTCACAATGACTGGCGCTCAGACAAACCTGCCGATGAAGCAGAAGCGCTCAAACAAGTTGCCCAAGAAGTTTTTCAGCATTATTTTCCAGGCGCGATAAAAAAATCTTTTTGGACACCTGCAAAAGTTTGGGCAACAGCTATTCCACTTAGTGGATTCTTAGGATTTGCATCAACTTACCTTAACCCTTTGCTAGAGCTAACTCGTCCAACCCTTCCAGATCCAGGCCCAAGAGTAGTAAACGTTCAGCCAGCTGAAATCCAGCCGACACCAACACAAGAAAATCCAACAAGACAAAAGGCTATTGATTTAGCTCAACCAGCTAACGCTTTAAAGCCTGCCAACAGTTCGGAATTACAGTATACTCCTGGGTCTAATCAGCATATAAATTCTGATAAACCTCTCATAAGAACTAATCGAACATTGACTTATGCTGATGGCTATAATGTAACTCTAAAATTTGTTCATGAGAAAGCTAACGATCCTAAAGCTGAGAAACTTTTGAATAAATTATTAGAATATTGCCAAACATTAGCAGCACCAGGATATAAACCTATTGGCACAGACCTCAAAGTTACTAATGCAACATTGGGGAAAACTACTATTGTTTACCTTGATACCGATAATATAACGAATGAAGCTTTAGAAAAAATTTTCCAAGAGTCAGTCATTGAAACTAAAAATACAGGGTTAATCACCATGGCAAAATTTGCGAATGGGCAAGTAGCTATTTGCTTTAGTAACAAATTCACCCCGGAGTTTTTAGAAGCTCATGGTGCTGCTGCTGAATTTCGCAATGCTGTTGCAGGCAAAGAATCACTCATTCATAAATAATCTTATAAGTCCTAAAACCTAGGGACCCATATAGCCAGGGCACATTGGGTTCATCATCGCAGCAGCACCTGCACATGGATCATAGTTTGGACACATTGGATTAGTCACACCGGCTGATCCTGCGCATGGATCCGGAGTAGGATTCACATAGCCAGGGCACATTGGGTTCATCATCGCAGCAGCACCTGCACATGGATCATAGTTTGGACACATTGGATTAGTTACACCAGCTGATCCTGCACATGGATCCGGAGTAGGATTGACATAACCAGGACACATCGGATTCATCATCGCAGAAGCGCCTGCACATGGATCATAGTTTGGACACATTGGATTAGTTACACCGGCTGATCCTGCACATGGATCCGGAGTAGGATTCACATAGCCTGGACACATTGGATTCATCATCGCAGAAGCACCTGCACATGGATCATAGTTTGGACACATTGGATTAGTCACACCGGCTGATCCTGCGCATGGATCCGGTGGATTATTCGCTGAATTAGCAGAACACATCATCCACGTCATATATCCACCTGGATCCATTGCCATATCTGGCATCGGTCCACAGGTATCTGTAACAGAGGTTTTACGAACACCAGCTGCTTTCTTAGCAATACTCTTCGCTTTATACTTGGTTATCAAATTACTTGTTACACCTTTAAGCGAACGTAACGTGTTGAGATCAAACTCTCCTTCGCCAGCATCACCTTCCACGCAGACCACTATAGTCGGCTGACCTTCTATCTTACGGCAATCAGACTGCTTAAAGCTTAACATCGGTACTTCAGCCGTAGCAGCAGCACCAGCTTTTTTGTGCCGCCCCGCATGAGCAGCTCCTGGCACTACAGCTTGTACCGCAGCAAGATTTAAAATTAATATTAACAATAG
>CAYPGT010000054.1:0-14022 GCA_964410425.1 uncultured Gammaproteobacteria bacterium | reverse complement strand
CTATTAGTTCTAAGGGCTTATCCATGGAGCAGAAGAAGAAGGAAGGGTATTTCTAGAAAATATTACTATTGGTTTTTTTGATATATATTTTTTAATTAGTGAAAATTACATTGCCAGTTAATGGCTTAAACTTGAGGAAATCGTTATTATTGTTTGGAGTATGTTGAATGATTTTTTGTAAATATAACAAGAATAACCGTTTTCTTTCTACATCAGCTCCAAGTCCTTGGCTGAGTATGGTAATTAGATCGGCAGCTTCACTTGGATTAATAGTATTTTGTTCTAAAGCTACTCGCTTAATGGAATTAATTAGACCTAATAAACTGCTTGTTTCTCCTCGGTGAAGCTCTTTAATAATTTTATGGAGACGTTCTTTAATTGGATCTCCTGAACTTTCTTTTTCTGGAACTATAGCTTTAATGAAAATAGTTCTATATCTGTCTATTACTTTATTGATTTCCGAATTAGGATTATTGAGATCTTCAAGCTCGGGAGTGGTTTTGCTTAATATACGTATATGAATCTTGGCATCAATGTCCTGAACTTGATAAGGAAGAAATATATTTCTTGGATTTAGGCTTAAATCTTCTTTGGCACACTTACATGCATGTCCTAGTCTTATAGCAGCGTAATTTTGAGGATCATTATTTGCCAAATTTTGAAGCAATGCCACTTGTTTTAAGTTAGATGGTCCAGGTACATCAGGGTGAAACTCACTAGTATATTCTGATTTTAATCTCTGTAGAATTAAAGTTGCACGTACTATTTGTGATGGGTTGGATTTAGAATCTAAAAGTGCGTCTTTCAATTCACTCATCACTTTGAAATATTGTTCTGTATTCCTTTCTGTGATGGCTGATATTAATGATTCTCTGTTTATATTTGGTAAAACATTAGTTACTTTATCAATAAAATGTTGGAGATAAGGTTTAGTATCTTGGTCGTCTTTAGATCTAAGATCTTGATAAATCAATTCAGCTTGGTCAACTATATCAGGGTGATAAGCCAGGCGTTGTATTAGAGCTCTTTGTTGTGAAACTTCTTCTGGAAGCTGCTCTTTGACTTGCTTTAGTAAGCTCATCTGTTTTGCAAACTCTCGTATTGGGGTTGGATCAAATTCACGTCCAGGGATGATTCTTTTAAGAATATTGAGAAATTTAGGCGACTCGTTAATTCCTTCAAATAGAGCTTCAGTTAATACTGCACGATGCACTTTATCATCATTGGTGGGGTTAAGCCCTCGTTCATTTTTTGGTATATCAAGTCCTGTAAAACTCATATGCTCATTATTGAGCTCTGAAGAATATAATTCCAGTAACTCTACAATGGAATTGATACTTGCACTAATTGCATCTTGATTAGCTGGTGCAATGAAGTATTGCCGCTGTTGCTCTCCTTCTTGAGAAACTTCAATCGAGTGGTATTTTGCTGCAGCCAGATTGCGTGCAAAAGCATCAACATTATTCATAACTTGCTCTGCTTCTTGAATGCCAATTGAATTAGGATTAAGTTTTAAGATCTGTTCTAGATGATTTATCGCCGTATATAAACTCTTGTTCATTGAATCAAAAATCTCAGCAAGCTTTCCGCTATCGTCTATTTGAGGAATTTTACTTTCTATAATATTTGCTTTAATGGCCGCTATATCTTCTCTTCGAGAACGAAGATTATCGACTATTGTCTGCGCGGCGTTTATTAAGACCATAATTCGAGTTAATACTTCATTATAAAGTAATGATAATAAGAATTTTGATGAGTAGTAACCCCTAGTCTTATTCCTGTTAAAATTAGCCCATGCCAGAAACTATGCAAAAGACCCTAGATCAAACCGATACTACCGACATACTTCGCTTCACTACTGTTGGTAGTGTTGATGATGGTAAATCTACTCTCATTGGGCGTATGCTCTACGATTCTAAAAGTATTTTTGAAGACCAGTTAACGGCAGTTGAGAAGACTAGTAATAAGAAGGGTTTCATTAGTGATGAAGGTATAGATTTCTCGCTGTTGACAGATGGGCTCGCTGCAGAGCGTGAGCAGGGGATAACTATCGATGTAGCCTATAGGTACTTCTCTACGCCTAAGCGTAAATTTATTATTGCCGATACTCCAGGTCACGAGCAATATACACGTAATATGGTGACTGGTGCTTCGACAGCGCATCTCACTATTATTCTTATAGATGCGCGCAAAGGTATCTTGAATCAATCTCGCAGACATGCTTTGATATCAAGCTTACTTGGTATACCGAATTTCATCGTTGCTGTTAATAAGATGGATTTAGTAGATTATTCTCAAGATATTTTCAATAATATAGTTAATGATTTTAAGGTTCTAATAGCGAAGTTAGGAATTAAAGAGTCTCAGTTTAATTTCATTCCTATCTCTGCGCTTAAGGGTGATAATGTTGTTAATAAAAGTACTAATATGCCTTGGTACCAAGGTGCCAGTGTTATAGAAGTGTTAGAGTCAGTAGATGTACAGCATAATATTACTCATTTGCCTTTTAGAATGCCAGTGCAATATGTTATCAGAGTTGACACTAAGGAGAATCCGGATTTTAGAGGCTTTGCTGGGCAGATTGCTAGTGGCACTGTTAAGGTCGGTGATGAACTTATAAGCTTACCTTCTGGTATGAAATCTAAAGTTAAGGCTATTGCAGATTTTAATGGTAATTTGGATGAGGCTATTGCAAGGCAGTCAGTGACTATTGTTCTAGAGGATGAGATAGATACTAGTCGCGGTGATATGCTTGCTAAGTTGGGAGAAGAAGCCACTCCAGTTAAGGAATTTAGTGCTAACCTCTGTTGGATGTCAGAGCAGAAGTTTGAACCTGGTAAAAAATATTTACTAAAACATGCTTCTAATAAAGTTAAAGCAATGGCAACTCAGATTAATTATAAATTAGACATTAATAGCTACGAGAAGCAAGCTGTTGCTGAGCTTAGTCTAAACGATATCGCTAATGTAAGTTTCAAGGTACTTAAGCCACTCTGCGTAGATAAATATGCAGAGAATAGAATGACGGGAAGTTTTATTCTTATAGATGAAGTAACGAACAATACAGTGGCAGCAGGGATGGTAGTGTAAGGCTAGCTGAAAAATTGTCTCCAAATCATATATATGCCTACTAAGAAAAGTAGTATAGCGAAAAGTTTTTTGAGAATATTGCTATTAATTCTACTACGAATTAAAGCTGCAAGAAACATTCCCAAGATTAGTAATAGTGTAAATGGTATTAGAATTTTGAAATCAATTATTACGTTAGTTAAATATCCAGTGAAGCCACTCAGAGACTGCAATGCGATTATCAAGAGTGAACTTTGTATTGCTTGATTTATGGGCATCTTCAAAGCGTAATGCAAAGCAGGCACTATTAAAAATCCACCGCCAACGCCAACGAGACCAGTTATAGTACCTACTGCAATACCTAGTAGCCATACTTGGTTGGCTGGTATCAAATTAAAGAATAAAAGTTTAGATTCAATGATCATGTTAATGCCGACAAACAGAAGTAGGCTGCTAAATAAAATTAATTGTGTAGAACCAGTTAAATGTATTGCCAGAAATTTGGCAGATAGGAAGGCACTTAAAGTTGCCGAGAAAGTAAAGCTCAGTATTTGTTTGATGGGCAGTTCGGATTTGAAAATACTTCTGCTTGATGCTATCAAAGAACTTAGCCCAATTACCAATAGACTACTGGCAATAGCTGTCTTGGCCTCGAAATGATATAAGTACACTAGTGCTGGAACCGCAAGGATAGTACCGCCACCACCTAGTAGTCCAAGTAGAAAGCCGATGGTAATAGGAATTAAACTGAACATGATGAATTATTGGTATTCGTTGAGCATGATCGGCCCGCCGAAGCTGATGTCTCCGAAGATATCTTATTCCATGGCAATCTTTCTATCAGTAATGCGAGTCCGCAGAAACCAGAGATGCCTGCAAAAATCAAACCCAGTCCAACAAACACTGCTAATCCATAGAACCCTTCATTGATGAAGTAGCCTAAGCTTATTGCAAGTGTTATAAGTGAACCTGCGGCAATCATTACTTGTCTTTGAATAGGTATAGCTTTTCTGGCTTTATGTATAGGTTTGCCACTTTGAGCCCAAGCTGTAAACCCACCTTCAATATCCCTTATGTTTTGATAGCCAAGATTTAACAAAGTCTCTTTAGCTTTCGCTGAACGGTTTCCAGAGCGACAAAAAAGAACAACTTCCTTATCTCTGGGGATCTGCGATAAATTTTCTGTGATTTTGTCGTGAGGAATAGAAAGTGCATTAGGAATGGTTCCGGAATGATGCTCATCTAAAGATCTTACGTCAATTAATACACAATCGTCTGGCAATGAATCGTTGTTTTTCTTCGCTTCGGTTCCGCATTGTAAATTTGCTGGGACTGCCTCCTGGATTTTTTTGGGATTGGCAAGCTTGAGATTGCTCATTGTCTTAATGAAGTCTTCTTCAAGAACGCTTGAATTAATACGTTGATTAAACAATTTCTCTTCACCAATGGTTGAAGCGGTTAAACCTTTGTAATCATGTCCTGGATAAACAATAGTATAATCTGGAAGACTGTAAAGCTTATCTGAAATACTGTGGTAGAGTGCTTTTGCTGAACCACTTTGAAAATCAGTTCGCCCAGTTCCTCTGATAAGTAAGGCGTCTCCTGTGAAAATCATATCTTCAACCAAGTATGACATGCAAGTGTTTGTATGACCTGGCGTGTAGATTGCTCGTAACTGATGTTTGCCGAAACTTAATACATCACCATCCTTGATGAGAATATCTGCACACTCCACTTTTGAAGTCCATGGAGCTACTGTTTTAGCACCCGTCCTTAAGCTGATGTCTTTAGTGCCCGTAATATGATCGGCATGGATATGAGTTTCTAAACTATAGACTAGCTTTATTCCTAACTCACTTATCAGCTTCAGGTCTCTTTCGACATTCTCTTTAACCGTGTCGATAATAATACCTTCTTTATTGTCTGAATCGGCCAGTATATAGGTATATGTAGATGATTCTAAATCGTAGAGCTGCTTAAATATCATGTTTTAACTCCTTCTATGTTACATTCTACCTACTAGTTGGTAGAATATAACATAGAAGATACTATATAATTATTAAGGATGAACACTAGAACTAAAATAATTGAAACTGCCCGGGATTTAATTCAGGAATCAGGAGCTAATAGCTTTAGTTATCAAGATATTGCTGATCAATTACACATCAAGAAAGCTAGTATTCATTACTACTTCCCTCATAAAAATGACTTGCTTTTGGAACTTGTAAGGTTTTATAGTAATGAATTAGAATTCTATCTAGCTAATATTGATCAAAATTATAAATCTAGCAAAGATAAATTTAAGGCATACCTCGCTATATATGCTGAGCTCTCTAAAACGCAGCGCAAACTTTGCTTGTGTGGAATTCTAGCAGGTGAAATATTCACCCTGCCGCCAGAATTACATGTTGAGATTAATAAGTTTTTTGAGATTCATGAAGATTGGTTGATGAAGTTGTACCTCTCTCGTGAAACCACTAAGCAGTCTGCTCGCATTAAAGCAAGGTCCGTGTTGTCGACTCTACAAGGTGCAATGCTTATTTCTAGGTCATTGGGAGACCCCCAATACTTGAAACAAGTAGTTAGACGATTGTATGATTCATCTTACTGATTGCTTGATATAATATAAATGTGAGTATTCTTGACGATATAGTTGCCAACAAGCGCAAGGAAGTAGAAATGTTAGAGAGCTTTGAGGAGCTTGAGGATAAGATTTATGATCTCAAGAGTTCTCAAGCTTTACCTAAGACTAGAGGTTTTAAGAAGAAGATTCGTAATGCTGATGGTCCGGCATTGATAGCTGAGATTAAGAAAGCTAGTCCTAGTAAGGGAATTATAAAAGAAAATTTTGACATTTATGAAATTGCAAAGGCCTACCAAGATGGTGGCGCACATTGCTTTTCGATATTGACTGACTCTAAATATTTTAAGGGTAGTTATGAAAACTTAATCGCTATTTCAAGTGAATATGATTTACCTTGTCTCTGTAAGGAATTTATAATCGATGCTAGGCAGATACTCCAGGCGCGTCTTTCTGGTGCTGACGCTATCCTGCTTATTGCAGCTGTCTTAGATGATCTAGAACTTTCCGAGTTTGGTGCTCTCGCTGATGAGTTTGGGATGGATGTTTTACTTGAGGTTCATACTGAAGAAGAGATGGATAGGGCTTTGAAGCTTGATTTTGATTTAATAGGAATTAATAACCGTGATCTCAATACTTTTGAAGTGAATCTTGACACTACAGCTAAGATGATTAATAGATTTAAGTTTGGACTTTCAGGTATTACTCTTGTGTCAGAGTCGGGTATTAGTACTAAACAAGATATTGCAATCCTACATCAGTTAGGGGTTAAGGGCTTTTTGGTGGGAGAATCACTGATTAAGCAGGAAGATATTAGAACTGCGGTGCAGAACCTGATTTATTAAAGCCCCCATGCCCACTCCTTCTTTCACATGCCCTTCTTCATAGCGGTCTAAGATTGATTTGAGTGTCAATTGATTGTTACTAAGAGAGCAGATTTGCTCATCTAGTAAATGATTAGCTCTAATAGATTCAGTACTAGGAGATTGCACGAGTAAATCTGGACAACAAAGTTGATGTAAGTCGGAAAACTTTGCTGATTTATCATTTACTACCCATGGTGTTGTAACAATCCGTATCTCGCTGAATGTTGAACGTTCAGGGTTGAGCTTTCCTAGCAGAGCCGCAACCGCAATCATCTGCGTGCCTCCAGCAAGAATCACCTCTATATCATTTGTTAAGCAGCTTTGAGCTAGTCCTGAGACGAAAGCTTGCATCGGATCTCCCATAGCACTTACCGCAGTTAGAAGATCACTGTTTATCACTGCCTGTTTCAATCCTTGACGAACTAAATTTTCCTTCAAGCTATGATTGCCATCAGGAAAGCTGCTGGAGAGCATTTGAGAACATCTATAGCCTAATGCTTCTAGTAAACCGAGGGCAGTAGTAGTGCCGCCTACGACGCATTCTGCGACAATAATTTGATTGTAGCTTTTAATAGTCTCCGTAAATTTTTTCCCTGCTTGATAAAGTTCGTTTACTTCATCGTAATCCATAGCTTGACCGGTACTTATGTCTCTACTAGGTTTCTCTCTAATGGAAATATATGGACATTGTGGTTTAATGTGTGCACCGGTGTCTACGATGAGTATATCCATGCCCAGTAAATTTAAACAGGCTTTAGAGATCAATGTTGGGCTGACTATGCCGTTAGGAGAGACAGGTAACTTATCTAAGGTATTAGTGTGTCCGTAATATATAAACTCAGCATCAAGTGCTGCAGTATAAGGGAGCATCTTGTGACTGGCTCCAGCAGCAGATATACCCTGATGCTTAATAGTGTCTGTGCCTGAGATGACAAGTAAGAAGAGAGTGTTCTTCATCAGTTATGTTGAAAGTGTAACAGAAGCGTGCGAAGTCGGAACGTTTCATTTTCAACATAATTTACGTTATAATTAGCTCCATGTCCAACCCCGTTGAAGAACTCAAGGCTAAACATGGAACCTTAGAAGTTTGGTCCCATATAGAAGAAGCTTCGAAGATCGGTTATTCGGCAGTTGATCCAGAAAAAGTTCCATTGTTTAAGTGGTTTGGAATCTATGGACAGAAACCAAATGCTGATGGTTATTTCATGATGCGGGTTAAAATCCCTGGGGGCAGGTTGAGTGTTGTTCAATTAGAAAAGCTCAATGAATTAACTGAGCACTACGCACGCGGCGTAGCCGATATCACTACTAGACAAGCAATTCAATGGCATTGGCTTAGAATAGAAGATATACCTACTATATTGAAGGAACTGGCGAGTGTGGGTATGGATACTGCTGGTGGTTGCGGCGATATACTACGTAACGTTACAGGCTGTCCCCTAGCTGGTTTGCTTGAAGATGAGACCTTTGATGCTAGTCCAGAATTTATAAGCATTGATAAGTTTTTTACACGTAATAAGGATTTCTCTAATTTGCCGCGCAAGTATAAGATGTCGGTGACAGGTTGTGCTACTTGGTGCTCGCAGCCTGATATCAATTGTATTTCTTTAGTGGGAGTCAAGCACCATAGGACTGGAGAGCGAGGATTCACCCTGAAAGTCGGTGGTGGACTTAGTACTAAGCCCATGATTTCTAAGAACTTCCCAGTGTTTATTAAGCGTGAGCAGGCACAGGCTGTAACTATCGCTGCGACTAGTGTTTATAGGGATCATGGTTTTCGTGATAAGAGAGCTCAATCTAGAATTAAATTTCTGGTTGATAGTTGGGGTGTAGAAAAATTCTTAGATGAACTAGAGAAAGTTCTGGGTTATCAACTTGAAAGAGTGCCTTTACTTCGTACTATGGAAACTGGTGCGCCAGAATATTTCCCGAGTCCAGAGGTCTCACATCATGATCACTTAGGCATCACTAAACTTAGGAATGGTAATTATGCTGTAGGTGTTGCGTTTATCAGTGGTAGATCGCATAGCCCTGATTTGCAAAACGTGGCTAAATTGCTTCGTAGTTATACTGATAATGGAGAAGTGCGCACTACTAATAAGCAAAACTTAATAATAATTAATGTACCAGAAGCTAATTTGCAAAAACTGTGTAATGAAGCCAGAATCATGGGTCTTAAGATTGAGCACTCAGCTTTCTCAAGATTAGGAGTAGCTTGTACTGGAACTGAGTTTTGTAATCTTGCGATTGTCGAAACTAAAACCAAAGCCAAGAATTTATTTACTTATCTTAATGATAGATTTCCTGATATGCAAGAACAATTAATGATCTCTGTCACTGGTTGTCCCAATAATTGCGCGCAATACTCTATTGCTGATATTGGACTGGTAGGTTGTAAAGTTAGGGGTAATGACTCAGATGAAATGCAAGACGCTTTTCGAATTTTCTTAGGTGGAAGACTATGTAATAATGCTCAATTTGGTAAAGCGTTGGAAGGGCGATTTTTGCATAAAGACATTGAAGTAACGGTTGGAAGTTTGCTAGAATATTATTTAATTAATAAAATAAATGATAATGAGACTTTTCGTGACTTTGTCGATCGTGTAGGTATGGAAACGATTCAAAATGACGCATTCAGAGCGAAAAATAATCAGTAAGATAGAAAATACATTTATTCCTCAAAATCCTCAGGAATGGAATTTGCTTGGAGAAGACTTTGAAGCTCCTAAGAACATAGATCTAAATGCAGAATTAGATTTTTATACGCTAAATGTTATTCATGCTTACCAAATTTTAGAGTATACAGTTACTCAGTTACTAGAGACTGGTGATATTGTCTTCCTGACAGCTTTTGGTGCAGAGGGTTGTGTGCTTTTCAAAATTCTAGCTGACTTAAGGGATTCCGGAAAGATCTCTAAGAATAGGTTTGTAGCTGATATTAGTGAATTGAATAGATCTTCTCAGATAGGCAATCGAGGGCGAATTGCGATTGCTAACCTGGATACTGGTTATCAGTTTAAGGAGACACTTGCACTCAAGTCTAGATTAGAGGAAGAGTATCAGCTCAATATACTTATGGTGCAAGCTGCGTTAAGTGTTCAAGAGCAAGATGCTAAATACGGTAAGGATCTCTATAAGGTAGATCCAGACCAGTGTTGCTATATGAGAAAGTTAGTGCCGTTGGCTAACTTACTCCAGGGTAAATATGCTTGGATTACTTCTATTAGACGAGAGCAGACTGAGTATCGTGCTAGTGCTTTAGCGTTTGAATATGATTCTAAGTTTAAGTTAGGCAAGATTAATCCACTAATACATTGGACTAAATCTAATATCTGGAAATTTATTCATGAACATAAGGTTCCTTATAACCCTTTATTCGATGAAGGTTACGATAGCATTGGCTGTGAACCCTGTACTAGTCCTGGAGATGGTCGTAAGGGACGTTGGGCAGGTAAGGATAAGATAGAATGCGGCTTGCATATTCAAGACTCTGAGATGAAACAAGGTGGGGAGTTTACTATATGAACAAGCTATATCCTATATTTCTCAAACTTAAGGATAAGAAGGTACTTATAGTTGGTGGTGGGATGATTGCCTTACAAAAGCTTGTGAGCCTTTTGAATACTGAGGCTTATATTACTGTAATCGCTCCCACTATTATTGATGAAGTACGAGCTTGTCGCGGAGAGTTCCCTAATATTCGAAGTATCAAATTTATAGAAAGAGATTATCAGTTTGGAGATGAGAAGGATTTCTCCATAGTGATTGCTGCTACTAATATTCCTGAGCTGAATAATAGTATCGCTAATAGATGTAGAGATCAAAGTATCTTGGTCAATTCAGTTGACCAGGCAGAGTATTGTGACTTCTACGTGCCGAGCATTGTTGATGCTGGCGATATTAAGATAGCCATCAGTACCAATGGTAAAGCACCTTCTGTGGCTCAGAAAATAAGAAAGGATTTAGAAAATATTATCCGAGTGAAGTATTTGGCGTTGGTCGATGTTATTCATGAGTTTAGAGAGAAAGTTCAATCGAAGATTGTTGGTGAGAACAATGTTATGCGTCGCTCTAAATTAATACGTTGGTATACAGATAGAGTGTTTAGGGAAAGGCTTGAATAATGCAGAAATCAACACAAGCATTACTTAGTTTAGTTGGAGCCGGACCTGGTGATCCAGAACTGATTACAGTTAAAGCTATTAAAGAACTGAGGAAGGCGGATGTCATTCTTTATGATAGTTTGGTGAATCCGCAAATATTCAATCTTGCTTTTGAGGGACTTGAAAGATTACCGGAGTTGATTTTTGTAGGTAAGCGTCGTGGACAGAATTCAATCAGTCAGGAGGATATCAATAAACTTATCCTTGAACAACTTAGATTGCATAAACATGTTCTTAGATTGAAGGGTGGTGATCCTTTTATTTTTGCAAGAGGTGTAGAAGAGCTGGAGGTAGCTAAGAATCATGGTTACGATTATAAGGTTATACCTGGCTTGACCAGTGGTTTAGCAGTGCCTGTGGCACGGGGTATCACTTTGACTCTTAGAGATAGCAGTGACTCTGTAACTTTGGTTACTGGTCACCAACCGGATGACGAGAAATTAGAGAATTGGGCAAGAATTTTAGATACCGGTGCAACCATTGTCATTTATATGGGGCTTAGCAATGTGGTAAAAATTATCGATGGTCTAAAACAAAATCTTGATACAGACCTGCCTGTGATTGCTATTCATAATGGAACTCTTGATGATGAAAAAATTGTAGTTAGCACTTTAGAGCATTTAGCTCAAGCTATGATTAATAGTGGCATTCAATCTCCTGCTATTCTCATTTTTGGTCAGCATATTAGTAATAGTTTGCAGTATCCTAATAGATCTGATATTAGAAAGTTATACTTAGATGATGTCGAGCCAGGACAGTTTACTCATCCCTTGAACAATAAATTGAGTCCAATGTATTTAGTTGATACGGTAGATGAGGTTAAGCAATTGAATTAAGAGTCTCGGTAAATGTGTAGGAAACATTAAGAAGGCTAACGAGCTAAGTCTGGATGAGATAGAATTAAGAAGATGAGCAATGCTGTACTGAGTCCTGAGAAAAGCGTTATGGAGATTGGTCTTGGTAAAAAAACCAGAAGAGCATATGGTTTTGACGAGATAGCTTTAGTACCTGCTGGTAATACCTTAGATATAGAGCTTTGCGATACTAGCTGGGAGCTAGGTGGCTTTAAGTTTGAAGTGCCGATTATAGCGAGTGCTATGGATTCTGTAGTTAGTCCTGATAATGCAGCTTTGATTGCCAATGAAGGTGTAATGGCTGTTGTAAACTTGCTTGGAGTTTATACTCGTTATGAAGATTACTCTACTGTGCTTTTAGAGATGTGTGCTGCTGATAAAACTGAGTTTGTAGAGTTGATGCAGAAGATTTATAAAGAACCTATCAAGAAAGAATTAATCGCCAAAATAATTAAACAGATAAAGAATAGTTACCAAGACAAGTCTAAGCCTGTAGTAGTCTCGATTGCACCATATATGGCTAATGAATATGGTCCAGTGGTGGAAGAGGCTGGTGCTGATATCCTTGTGATTCAATCTACGGTAGTGGGACTTGAGCATAAGGCATATAAAGCTAAACCTGGTTATGATCCTAAGTCAGAACTTAATTTAGAAGAGTTTTGTAAGCAGTCTAAGATTCCTGTCGTAGTAGGTAATTGTGTTGATTATAATATTGCGCTTAAGTTGATGCGCACTGGTATTGCTGGTCTCTTAGTAGGAATCGGTCCTGGTGCAGCTTGTACTTCTAGAGGCGTGCTTGGTATTGGAGTGCCGATGGCAACTGCGATAGCAGATTGTCGTCAAGCACGAGATGATTATTTCCAGGAAACTGGACGCTATGTGCCGATTATTGGTGATGGTGGTATGAATATTGGTGGTGATATTTGCAAGGCTTTAGCTTGCGGAGCTGATGCGGTGATGATTGGTTCGCCGTTTGCGCGTACTCAGGAAGCTCCTGCTCGTGGTTATCATTGGGGTATGGCGACACCTAGTCCAGTATTACCGCGTGGTACTAGAATCCAAGTAGGAACTGATTGCTCTGTTCATGAATTAATTCACGGACCTGCTCGCAGAGACGATGGTAGCCAGAATCTATTAGGTGCTATTAAGACATCTATGGCAACCCTAGGCGCTGAGACACTTAGAGAGTTGCAAGATGTAGAAGTGATAATCGCTCCAAGTATTCTTACTGAGGGTAAGGTTTATCAGCAAGCGCAAAAGTTAGGCATGTCGCGCTAGAGAAGCACCTGACTTTACTCGCTTCCGCTTCTCTTTCAAAATAAATTCAGGATTAAATTGAGATTATGTGGGACAATATCTTAAATTAGAAGCGGAAGCGAGTAAAGTCAGGTGCTTCTCTTTTTATTTTATGTCTAAAATTCTCACATCTCACGAATTAATCCTTGCTTCTGGTTCAGAGACCAGAAAGAAGATGCTCGAGTCTATAGGATTAAATTTCACTGTTATTAAATCCAGTGTAGATGAGGATCAGCTAAAAACAACCATTCAAGATTTGTCTTTTATAGATCAGGGTCTATATCTCGCTAAGGCTAAAGCGCAGTCAGTATCTGCTCTTAACCCTCTTGCTTATGTCATCGGTGCAGATCAAATCTGTGAATATGATGGACTTATGTTTGAGAAACCAGGTAGTAGAGAGAATGCTATCAAACAACTAACACAACTTGCTGGACAAACACATTATCAGCATTGCTCTACATGCATTTATCATAGTGATAGGTTGATCTGGTCGCATCAAGAGACTGCGATATTGACCATGCGTAATTTAACTAGAACAGAGATAGAAGCCTATATTGATATAGAGAAACCCTTCAATGCTTGTGGTAGTTTTATGTTTGAAAAACATGGTAAGCATTTATTTTCTAATATAGAAGGTGACCAGGATATCATTCTGGGATTGCCTTTGGTGCCGATGTTAGCTGAGTTTTATGAGCTTGGTGTGTTGAGATTAAATTAGTTATGGCGTAGCTGGAGCTGAACTAGGTAATTCAATTTCTGCAGCTTTTAAGACATCATCAAGTTTTACGAAACCACAAATATATGCAATGATGCCGAGTAATTGTTTACTTAGGTTTTTACCAAGTTTATTTTTTAGATCTTGAAATCTCATTTCTATAGATCTTTGTGTTTTTTTTATTGATTCAGCCAAGTTCTTGTTCTGTACATCTAGGGCGGCTCCTGTTAAGCATGCAATTTTATTGTCGCTAGTTGCAGTATTTCCAATTACCTCAATTAACTTTTCTTTAAGTAGTTCAATTTTTTTTTAGACTAGCTTCTGAACTATTATGTTTTATATTGTCGCGGAGATGACCATTCAACGCGTTCTTGCTTGGAACTTCGTAAGTTAAATTATTACCTAAATTCAGTGTTATTGCCATTTTGATTATTTTAGCAGATAATAGATGTCAAATATTAAGAATTGGCAATGTCCA
>CAYPGT010000053.1:11017-14530 GCA_964410425.1 uncultured Gammaproteobacteria bacterium | reverse complement strand
ACTGGATTCTCGTTTTCAGAGATCAAATTATCAGCAGAAGAGATTTTGTATTCGGGGATTACTGAACCTGATTACATAGTTATAAGCTCTATAGATGGCTTGAAGCGAGTTAGCTCAATACTAAAAACAACCAAGGGTAAAATACTTATAGACTCAACACTAGAAACCGAATTAATAAAAACCATAAACCCTGATCAAATCATTTCACGTCCTTTCCGCAAGCTTGCCAAAGATCCACAAAACACTAATTTACTTATGCTTGGTTACTTATTCAAACTGGTTCCAGAACTGGATCTAGAACTTTTCATAGAAACCATTCAAGCCAGTGGCAAAAATACCGAGAAAATTATTGCAGCTGTAAAAACAGGCTACTCTCTAGAATAAATCAGAAAATAATTCGACATCTTTACAAGCGGAGCATAGACGAGAGAGGTTAACCTCATCATAACCAAAAATACTTGAATGAATTCTTTTTAACCCGTTTTCGAGATTATTTTGAAAGTCATCCGTTAGGACTAGTCTATTTAGGGGAAAGATTATATTAAGAAGCATGAGTTGAGGGGGGAGACCGGTGTGGTTTTGAACTTGATCTCGAGGCGTCTGAAGGGAAACACGGAAAATCAGAAAGCTGAAATCCCCGTGAGCGACTTACCAATTACCAGAGTGTGTATGTTCTCAGTACCTTCATATGTCAGCACAGACTCAAGGTTACACATATGTCTCATTACGGGATATTCTGCGGAAATGCCATTGGCACCCAGGATGTCCCTTGATTTTCGAGCTACATTAAGAGCCATACGTACATTGTTACGTTTAAGCATGGAGACATGCTCGGGTTTAATTTTACCCTGCTCTTTTAATCTAGTGATATGCAGAGTTAAGAACTGAGCCTTAGTGATCTCCGTGATCATCTCAGCAAGACTCTCTTGAATAAGTTGATGCGAAGCTATCGGCTTGCCATGGAACTGTACTCGTGTTAAAGAATAATCTAAAGCAGTCTGGTAACAGACCATGGCTGCTCCTATAGAACCCCAAGCTATACCTAAGCGTGCAGAGTTCAAACACATGAAAGTAGATCTAAGTCCATCAGTTTTCTCTAGTAAGTTTTCAGCAGGAATTATACAATCGCTAAAAATTAATTCAGAAGTCACAGAGGCTCTCAGTGAGTGCTTCTTAGTCATCAGAGGTGCAGAGAATCCGGGAGTGCCTTTCTCTACTAAGAACCCTCGTATATTACCATCTAGCTTAGCCCAAACCACAGCTATATCAGCGACAGAACCATTAGTGATCCACATCTTAGCTCCGTTAAGTTTATAACCATTAGCGATTTTAACGGCACGCGTCTCCATATCCGAAGGATTAGAACCATGATCTGGCTCAGTGAGCCCAAAGCAACCTATAGCCTTGCCTGAAGCAAGTAAAGGCAACCACTTATTCTTCTGCTCTTCAGAACCAAAATGCGAGATAGGAAACATGACAAGTGAAGTTTGTACAGAATTAAAAGAACGCATAGCTGAATCGCCAGCTTCTAGCATCATATTAATTAATCCATAAGAGACATAACCAATACCTGGACAACCGTAACCTTCTATCGGTGCACCAAGAAACCCCATCTCACCTAATTTAGGAATAAGCTGAGAGGGAAATCTATCTTGTAAAAAACAATCATCAATAATAGGAATGATCTCTTTGTTCACAAAGTCACGAGTACTATTCATGATCAAAACTTCCTCAGAAGAGAGTAAGCCCTCAAGACCAGCGAAATCAACCAGGGAGACTTTATGCATGCTTATATTATAATGCAAAACTATAGTAGCAAACATCTAAAATGATGGCTCCGCTTGCTAGTCAAATCATTTTTAATATTTAATAGAATTGGGTTAAAATTACGCTACATCGATCTCGCTATTACCGTAAGAATTGTCTTGCAAGGAAGCTTTTTTTAGATTCCATTGTTCGGTGTTAGCAGTTTTAGAACCTAATAACTGATCCAATTTATCACCAATACTGTCTAATTTATTATTAAGTGCCAGCAATTGCTTTTGAGTAATAGGCTGATCCAAATTATTCATATTCACTCGAGCAACGACATCTTCGTTAATTTTTGCTCGAACTGAATTAGCATAAGCACTTGTGTAAGCTAAACGATTTTTAGAATCGTCGGCATTATCAGTTTCTTGTTGATTAGAATTACTCTTTCTATTATTGGGAAGAATCTCACCTTCAACTATCTCACCAAAACGTTTTCTAACATTTTGAGTAAAGGGAGGAGGAGATTGTAAATAGAGACCAGATTCTATAGGCTGTGACTTCTCAGGACCCCTAAGATTTATCGGCCAATTATCAAAATTATTCGGATTGCCCAGTCCGTATACCATTACATGGACATTTTAGAAATTCAAGGTTAAAGAATGATTAAGCAAAGACTTAAATCGCAAGCTGAAATATAAAGTTTCACCGAGAGCAAGTTAAATATTTCTTAGAGACAGATCTCAGGCTAAGCTGCTATATTAGTAAGTCCAATGCAACGGAACTCGCTTGGTGATTGTAAGAGCTAAATAAAGTCGGATAATATTAAACACAACAGAGAGATTGATTCCTTAATTTATTAGGGGTTATCCCCTGCTACCTATCAATGATTAAGAATCAAATTAAACAACAAGAATCAACAATATTAGCTACTAAATGCCAAGTAGATGCTGTAAATCAAGAGCTATCTATAGATCCGGCGGTCAACGAGATCTGGCTTAAGGTTCTCTCTGTCCTAGAGAAGAAAATTCGTAAACCCAGCTACCAGAGCTGGATCAGACCAACTCTATTAAGTTCCATTAATGATACAGAGGCTGTAGTCGCTGTTAGAAACGAGTTTACACGTAATTTTTTAATGCAGAGTTACCAAAAGGAAATACAATCAGCTATTACGGAAGTCATGGCACAAGCTTTAGCTTTACGTATCATAATTGAACCTAATTTAGATTATTCAATAAATGAACTAAGAAGCTCAGATCAAGTGCAGGTAAGTTTAGCCGCTATCGATACATCATTAGATAAAATTAATCCGGTTAACACACAATTGAGAAGAGGCAAAACTAAACTTGAGCCTAAATATAACTTTAACAATCTATATCAAGCAGAGTTTAATCAATCAGCTGTGACCTTCTCTAAGGCAATCATTGCCAATGGTTCAGGGTTCTATAATTCATTATTTATATATTCAGCACCAGGACTTGGTAAGACACACTTACTACATGCACTGGGTAACTCAGTCACTCAACTTGATAGAGATATAAGAGTTAGATATGTTAAAGCAGAAGAGTTCACTAATGAACTTATAATTTCTATCCAAAGGAATCAAACTCAAGAATTTAGAAATCAATATCGCAATTTAGATTTATTATTGTTTGATGATTTTCAGTTCCTTGAAGGTAAGAAGACTTGCCAAGAAGAATTCCTCTATACTTTTGAAGCCTTAATTAGCTCTGGAGCGAAGGTCATAATTACCGCACAAAAGAA
>CAYPGT010000053.1:0-10917 GCA_964410425.1 uncultured Gammaproteobacteria bacterium | reverse complement strand
TATTTCTCACTTAAGAATAAAGACCTCATAGGTAAAACGCGTGTACAAGATGTAACCCGTGCTAGACACCTTGCCATCTACCTTAGTCATGAATTACTAGAAATAAGCTATTCAAGAATAGGAGAGTATTTTGGTGGTAGAAAGCATAGCTCTATTATTCATTCTATTAAAACAGTAAATGGGCAGCTACAGTCTAAATTACCTAGTGCTAAAGGTTTATCAGCAATATTATTGGAAATTAAGAGTAAGTTAAGTTAAGCGTTTCTGTAAATTTAATAACTCTCTTGATCTCACCCCCAGCTCAAGATAATCTAAGCACCGCGCCGGGCATATCTAAGGGTATAATTTAGATATGCCCGATATCAAAAGATTGTTAATTACAAATATAAAAACTGCTTTGAAAAATTTTCCTTGTGTAGTATTACTCGGTGCAAGACAAGCTGGCAAGTCAACTTTACTTAAGCAAGTACTACCCCAAGCTGACTTCTATGACTTGGAGAGAAATAATGACTATCAAATAATTAACAGTAATCCAGATTTTTTTCTGATGAACAATAAGCCACCTCTGGTACTCGATGAGGCACAATTGTGCCCTAAACTTTTTAGTGCTCTAAGAGTTGCTATTGATGCTAAAAGATCAGTTAATGGTCGATATTTACTCAGCGGCTCAAGCTCTCCTCATCTATTAAAAAATATTAGCGAAACACTAGCAGGAAGAGTTGCAATTATCAATGTACCGACTTTAAGCTGGAGTGAAGCTTTTGAGCAAAAGCCATCTACATTCATAGAGAGCTTAGATGATATGAATAAAATTCTCAAACTCAAACCCATGTTAAACCAAGCTCAGCTATTGGATTTGTGTTTGTATGGAACCTATCCAGAACCTTTCCTAGCCAGAAAAAACAGCAACAAGTATAAACTTTGGCAGGAAAATTATATTAAAACTTATATTGAAAGAGATATTCGAGCTTTATTTCCTAGTCTAAACTTAGACGCATACAAAAGATTTATTTCCATGCTGGCTTTTTCATCAGGTGAAGTTATTAATATGGCTAAATTTGCCAGTGCATTGAGTGTGTCTGAACCTACGGTCAAGCAATACTTGGAGATAGCAGAAGGCACTTTCATATGGAGAAAACTACAACCATATCAATCTAATCTAAAAAAACGATTGATAAAATCTGCTAAAGGATACTTAAAAGACACAGGGTTAATTAATTATTTTTTGAAGATTGAAACACTAAATCAATTAATTAGCCATCCACATTTTGGGTTTATCTGGGAGGGTTTCGTTTTAGAACAAATCTCTAAGAATCTAGATCGCTCGCAACTGAGGCATGACACTTATTTCTATAGAACTAAACATGGAGCGGAATTGGACTTAATTATCGAAACTTCTCAAGGAACAATCCCCATAGAGATTAAATCAGGGAATGAAATTAAGAATGAACAACTAATAACCTTGAATAATTTTATTGAAGATTATAACTGTCCCTATGGTCTAGTAATTAATAATAGTGAACGTATTATTCAAGTTTCAGAAAAAATTATTCAATTACCAACTACATGTATTTAGATAGCAAGAGATAGCCTTAATAACCGTTATACATGTAGAAATTATTACTAGGATACTTTATAAGCCAGGAAATACCTTGATAAAATTGACACTCAGGCTAAATTATATGGCCGCTGCGTGAAACTCGGTAATAAAAATAAATAAGATAAGCTTACCTAATATTATCTAGAAAATGGCGCGGAAGCGTACGACGTCAAAAATGTGTATGTTTAACAATTTAGGGGTAAATAGTAACCATGTCTACAGCAACCCAAACTTACACTAAAGACAATCCGTTTGTAACGGAGCTCTTAGAAAACTACACTCTTAATAAAGAAGGTTCAGGCAAGGACACTCGTCACTTCTCTATCAGCCTGCGTGGTTCGGATATAGAGTACAAGCCTGGAGATTCTCTCTATGTCTATCCTGAAAACGCAGAGAGTTTAGTGAATGAACTACTATCTCTACTGAAACTTGATAATGATAAAGCAGAAGAAGTTAAAAGATTCACTCAAGAAGTTAATATCACCAGAGCCAGCAACAAACTCTACAAACTTATAGAAACTAAACTTAATGCTGTTATAGATGCAGCTACTATGAATGAAAGATTTAATGGTTATTCAATCCCAGCATTAATCAAAGAACTAAAAAACGAACATAGCAACCTAGAATTAGGAACTAATGAAGTAGCAGAGAACTCATCTAAGCTTCAAGCCAGAGCCTACTCTATAGCCAGCTCTCTCAGAGCGCATCCAGAGAAGGTTGAACTCTGTATTGCGAGAGTTGATACAGAGGTGAACGGACAGAGGATACTTGGAGTATGTTCAAACTATCTTTCTAACAGGGTTCCATTGAACGAGAAAACCCTAAAAATATATTTGCATGTCAATGATAAGTTCAGGTTACCTGAGAATCCAGAGACTAATATCATCATGGTAGGTCCTGGTACTGGTATAGCACCTTTTAGAGCTTTTATCGAAGAACGTAACTGGCAGCGTGATCAAGGTATGAAGGTAGGTAAGGACTGGTTATTCTTTGGTGACCAAAGACAAGCCTACGACTATCTTTACGGAGAGGAGTTTGCTGAGTACGAGAATAAATACGGACTTAAGGTTACTACTGCATTCTCACGTGACCAAGAACAGAAGTTTTATGTACAGAACAGAATGCAAGAGCAAGCTAATGAAATATTTAAGTGGCTTGAAGCTGGTGCTTACTTCTATGTTTGCGGTGACGCTAGACGCATGGCAAAAGACGTAGATACTATGCTTCAACAAATAATTGCTATGCATGGACTGAACGCAGAGACTTACATTAAAGATTTGAAAGATAGTCAGAGATACTGTAGAGATGTTTATTAGACTCTCAGGGGCATTTTAGAGCAAATTCACAACAAGCAATTTGGATGATTGCAGACCTTTTTGAGGACTCTTTGACGAAAGCGAGCTGAGACAGAGCTCGCGATAGCCGAAGCCGCTGTACTGTCATCGGAGTCCGAAAAAAGTTGTCTGCAATCAATCAAATTACGTAAAATGTTAAATCTAATTTTAATCTAATAATATCTTCAATATATAATAGAACAATGTCCTTACTCGCTGCTGCAATCGGCACTATACTCGGCTCAATATATTTTGTATTGGGAGATTATAGAATTCTGCTAGCTGGGGTTATTTGTTTATTTATTTCCACTACAGTATTTACTTCATTAGCGCATCGCAAGAAAGAAATCATCAGTTTATTTATTGCTTTCTTATTAGTGTTCTTTAATTACAATTTAAGATCAGAACAGCTTGAGTTTCAGGATATAGAGAATATCATCAATAGTAAGCTACGTAGTGGCAATTATTACTGTCTAATAATCAATAATCCTCGCGAAAAATTCTTCAAGTCTGATTTCATTATCGAGCTTAAGGCTAAAAATCCAGACTTAAAGGAAAGAATACGTGAGATGTTTTTCCCTTATAGAATCATGGCTAAGACCGATTCTAGTCAGGGTTTAAGCATTAACGATATAGTCGGACTGGAGAATCCAGGAGAAAGATTCTCCCTAGAAAAACTCAAGAATAATAGAGCTAAGGTTTATAAAAAAGATAAGGTATTTTACCAAGCCACTAATAAAGATGTCGTTTATATAAGTCATAAAGACTCATGGCTGAATAATATACAAGGCTATATTCAAAGATATTTTGCCACCTACCTAAGCCCTGAGAATGCACAAATTATCACTAGCTTAGTTTTAGGTTCACAAGTAGTGGAGCTACCACAAAGAATCGTTCCTTCTATATTCAACCTAGGCTTAGGACATTTATTTTCAGCATCAGGGTTTAATCTAATGTTACTAAGCTTGATGCTCACCTGGTTTGCTCAGCTCTTCAAGCTTAAGCCAATAGTCTATTCTCCCATTATAATTCTTGCAAGCTTTATCTACACTGGACTTGCAGGATTTAGTCCCTCAATTGTTAGAGCAGATATTTTAATAACGATGTTTTTAATTCTAGGATTAATGAAACGTAAGCCCAGAAGTATACACGCACTAATCTATCTAGCAGCGATACTACTTATAATCGATCCTTACACTATGTTTGATATAGGATTTCAATTAAGTTATCTAGCAACCTTAGCCATACTCATCTGGACACCACGCATAAATAATAAATTAGAGGACATAAGTTACATTCCATCTTACTTCAAGGAAATTATCTCTGTGACTATCGCCGTACAAATATTATTACTGCCACTCATAATGTACTATTTTGATACCTTACAAACCTGGTCAATCATAGCCAATCTTTTACTAGCACCTTTGTTCTCAGTCCTAACCGTAACTTCCTTTCTGGGACTATGTTTCATTATCGAACCTTTACTTAATTTGTTCAAGTACATACTAGAACTATCAAACCATTTACCTTACATAGATTCACATGTGAATATCAATTTAGAGACTTTTATATTCTTAGTTATTGTTTTCAATCTCAGTGCTTATGGTATTTTCAATAATGCTAAAGATTCAGTGATTACTGATAGATCAATAGTTAAAGATGAGCCAGTAGACGACAAATTAGATGATTTCGTTATTCGACTGTTTAAGACTACGGTCAATGATAAATATTTAAGAGCAAGTCTAATTATCATCTCTATTTCAATGATCTTAGCGATTAATCTATGTCCACCAAATATTGTTAAGCTGATCATTAAGGATGGCACTATACAGGGCAATAAAGAACTAGAGCAAGTATTACAAGACAAGAGTATTAATTATAAGTATTTAGAGGTGAATAAGCTCCATACTCTTATAATCAAGAAACGCCGCTCCTTAAAGGATCTCAATGGACTAGTTAACGATATCAGAGAAGTTAATTTACTTATTCTGCCAAATCTAAAAGAGAATGATATATACTTCGACACCTTAGTAGAACTAACCAAACCACAGTTTGTCATTTGTTCAACCAAGAAAAAATCAACTAAGGTTTTAACTAACATTGAGACACTAGGAAGACATGCCAACACTATTGTGAATTCAGGTATACTCTATATCGGAGACGGAAAGTTCTGGTCTATTGCGGAGATTTAAGCTTGAGCAAAGAAACAACTAAAAACATCTTAACTATTGACCTTGGTGGCACTTATACTCGATTAGGTTTATTTCAAGACAAAAAACTCACACAAGTTGTCAAATATGAAACTCCTAAAACTCCAACTGAGTTTATAACAAAATTTACAGAGAAAATTAAAAAACTTAATTTGGAAAACATTAGTTGTATTGGAGTTGGAGCTGCAGGATTCTGGGATAAAGCTCAAGTTCTCAGACAAAGCATCAATCTTCCACAGTATATAGCTTATCCATTATGGGCAGAGATAAGCGAATTAACTCAAAGAGAAATTCAACTCGCTACTGATGTGGAGTTAGCAACTATGGGCGAAGCTATCTATGGACTCAAAAATCAATTCACAAATGTACTCTATATTAATATGGGAACTGGTTTCAGTGCTGGACTGTACAAGGATGGACAAATATTTACAACTGACTATTCTCCGACCTTACGTTTGAGCTTTACCACTACAACCAAATCTCTTAAGGACACTATCATTAATCTGGCCTGCTTATTTTCACCTCAAATTATAGTTATCGGAGGTTCTAAAGCCATACAGAATTGGGACACAGAAGTTGCACCTGCAATAAATAAAGCCATGGATTATCTATCAGGGGCATTAGTATATCCTCTAAAAATTCAAGCAGCGACATTAGAATACCCTACATTATGGGGTGCTTACGAACTAGCAAGGGCAAAACAAAGTGACCTCCCACAAACAACCTAGTCTTAATAGCTGAGTATCACTCACAGTACCGAAGGTATAAATAGATTAGTGCGCAAAACACTCTTTAATTTATTTGTGCTTGCCAATTGCTGGTTAATATTGAGCCCAGTAGAATCGGTGTCGTTATTAGACGGTGGCGGCATAAGAAATAATTCAGTAAGCAGAGCTCCAAGAGGCTATGTAGAAGCATTTATAGCAAAGAATGTTGGAGATGTGGTCTCCGTTAAAATAGTTGAAAACGTTGAGTCTATAAAGAACTCAGAAGTTACATTAGACAATGATGTGCGCAGTGATGCTAATTTAATCTTCCAAATGGCGATGACAGTGACCAGTTCACTTACACCTGATTCTAATAACGTTGCAAATATGCTTACTAACTTTGCTTTACCAGCAAATTACTCTAGAAGAAATGTTAGAGATATATCAGTAAACAATAAAGAACAATTCACGGCTATGGTAAGTTGCTTAGTCGTAGAGATAGATCCAGAAAGTGGCAATATGATAGTAGAAGGTTCAAGACAAATACTTATGGAAGGTGAGACTAAGAGCCTTTACGTCAGAGGCATAATATTTCCTAAGGACATAGATTCTAATAACGAAGTACCAAGCTATAAGTTAGCTAATGCACAAATCCAAATCATAGGTACTGGTGCACTGACCAAAGATAGAGATAGTGGAGTTATACAAAAAATATTCAGGAAGCTGTTTTAAGTAGGATTGTATCTCTACTGCATCTGTAATGGGATCCTTATTATACTTGAGTTTATAAAGCTCTACCCAACCGTGTTCTTTAAGATAGATCAAATCTGCTTTCAAAGCTTCAACCCAAGGATAATGACCATTAGCATCTTGAGACTCTAGTTTATCAGCATAGAAATCATCCACTAATATTCCAACAAAATCAACAGGCTTGTCGACATGTACTTCAGAGTTATCAATATGGACTCTAGCTCCATAAAGAGGAGGATACTTGGCACAATTAATACATGGAACAAAAGCATGGATATTATGCTCTCCTTGCATACGCTCAAAACCATTCACCAAGAGATCTTGATACAACTCTACTGTAAACACTTCAAGCGGTGATTTTTGTGGATAAGTTTTATTACGGTGATTAGGATATTTTTTGAAATCAACATTATATGGCTTAATCACATCTTCATGAGATTTGATTTTACTAAAGTACTTAGCCATTCCTGAACTTTCCAAAATATCTTCAGCATAAGCACGACGATTATGCGTAAACAACATCAACGTTAAACCTTGTGACTTAGCAAACTCTAGTAATTCCAAAGCGCCTGGACGCAGTATATAGTCTTGTCCATTAACCGTAGTTTTAATTTCATAACCTAATTCTTTGGCTTTTTTAAGTTCCTTACGTCCTAGCTGATTGGACTCAACCAAAGTTTCATCTAGGTCAAAGGAAACTAATTGATCATATTTAGCTGCAACAGCATTGAGCAAGGTAAAATTAAGGAAAATTAATACAAATAAGACTTTGAAATTACCAGTACTCATAGTGAATATTATAGAATTGTTAACTGAATTAAATGTCAAAAGAAGATAAAATTTCTGAGGACATTTATAGAAATATTCAATTAAGAAATGTCCACAACCTCCTTAGGCAGACATGCAGTTCTGCTCCGACTAGCGCAAGATTTTAGACTAAATGGAACAACAGACCGTAGAGGTGGAGTTCGTCCAAGCTCAAAACACGAAGAACAATCTCTTACTTCAATTCATAGAGTAGTAGATCCTTTTACTGTAAGTAGATCAACCCAAAGTAATTTTACTGAAACCTTTAATATTGAGCCACCAAAACTAGATGATGTAATTCATAAATACTTAGCTTCTCTACAGAATAGTATTAGAAATGATGCTAGTGATTACTATGCTGCTAGACCAAGAGATATTCATGGACTAATAACGCGGTTATCTGTCAAGCTTTTTGCATATCCACATCCTAGAGTCCTAAGTTTAAATTCACAAACAACATTTAGAGAACTTTTTCCAAATGACAGCCATGCTGGCCTGAAAGATCTAGCTCAAGCTAAAGTAAACTCTGGAAGTCGTACTAATCAACAGCTCTGGAAAGATTTATTTGATTTTGTTCAAGCTGAATTTTTACAGGAAGCTGAATCTAAAGTAGCTTGACCTAAGATTATTAAATTTGCAATGAAAGTTTCGAAAGCGATGTTAACATGGATATTGGTTTAGCTAAGTCCAATTATGCTTTCAACAGTACTTAATATTAAGTTCACGAATCACTTAGATCGTGAAGTATCTTTAGAAGAGTTAAGGAAACAATTAGCAACAGCTCATGAAAGTTTCTATATCGATCCGTGGTTGCAGAGTAACTTTGGAGCTAATGTAAAGTTGCCTAGAATTAATGAAACAGTTAGAGATTATTTGCAATCCTTACACAGTCAAAGTAAAGGTGAGATTAAAAAGGGAGTATTAAAAATTCAACAGCAATTTTCTCGAACACCAAACGACCAAATACCATTCATAAATCTACTAGTACCAAAGATCTTGGAAAAAGCAAGAACATTAGTCGGACGCATCACCCCTAAGAGCCACATACCTCTTCTTCCAAAAACATTAGAACTATTTGATAAATTAATTGAAGCTATCTCTAATACTTTAAATCAAACAAATCTAAGAAATGCAGCTTAAACAGCCACCACATTAACTAATTTATTTGGTACTACTATAACCTTCTTAATATCCAAGCCTTCAAGACGTTTGAGCATCTTGCTGTTAGTCATAGCAACTTGCTCAAGCTCAGCCTGAGACAGGTCCTTAGCAATCTCTATCACATCTACCTTCTTACCTTTAATTTGCAACACTAAGTTAACTGTATTTGATTCTAGGTATTCAGGATTATAAGCTGGCCAACTTTGTTTATGAACAGAATCTTCTGGATTCCAATTCACAACCTTGTCATTTCCTAAAACATATTGAGACCAAAGTTCCTCGGCTAGATGCGGAGTAAACGGCGCGAGTACTTTAATAAAACAAACTAGTACATGTTGAATTACTAACTTATCTTCGTCTGCAATAAACTTCGCATTAGACGCTGCATCTTGAGCTACATCAACACCCTTAGCATTCGCATATTTATACATGGAATTCACAAACTCAGACATACGCGCAATCGCCGTATTAAAGCCCTTCTTATCAGGATCTAGATCTTCAGTAATAGATTTAAGTGCAGAATGAAAAGCACGTAGTATCTCTTGATTAGCTACAGGAAGTTCATTTAATTCAAAGTGACAAATGTCTGGATCACGACGTCGCCCTTCGGGCTCCTCGTGATGACGAAACACTTCGCCTAGTGAAGCATACATCCTCCAAACTCTATTAATAAATCTAAACTGACCTTGAGCACCCTCATCAACCCACTCGACTTCTGCCTCTACTGGTGCAGCAAAAAGTATAAATAATCTGGCAGCATCAGCACCATAGCGATCAAAGAACTCATTAGTACCAACAACATTACCCCTAGATTTAGACATCTTCACTATCTTGCCTTCTTTCTCTGAGTATTTCACTACCATTCCTTGAGAAAGCAATCTAACAAAGGGTTCCGAGAAATCCAACATGCCACAATCACGCAATGCTTTAGTAAAAAAACGAGAATAAAGTAAATGTAAAATCGCATGTTCTATACCACCTACATATTGATCTACTGGAAATACTTTCTCTTTAGCAAAAGGTTTATCTAAGTTATGAGCATCAGGGTATCGTAAAAAATACCAAGACGAGCACATGAAAGTATCCATAGTATCAGTAATGCGTTTAGCTTTACGTCCATCTTTTAACGTTAAGTTATACCAATCAGGTTTATTTGCAAGTATAGAACCACCTTCTGACTTAGCTAAGGAGAAATCTATATCCAATGGAAGCCTCACAGGCAGCTGATCATACGGCACAGTCAACACTTCACCATCTTCAGTTTCAACTAAAGGAATAGGGCAACCCCAATATCTTTGACGACTAATCAACCAATCACGCAATCTGTATTTAACGCACTGACGCGCGCAACCTTTACTAGAACCGTATTCAACTATCTTTGTCTTAGCGGTTTCATTGTCCAGATTATTGAATTGCTGACTATTAATGAGAGTACCAGTTCCAGTATAAGCATTCACTCTCTGCTCTTCGCCAACAATCACTTCCTTAATAGCCAATCCGAACTCTTGAGCAAAATCCCAATCCCGCTCATCATGCGCCGGCACTGCCATCACCGCTCCAGTACCATAATCTACTAAAGCATAGTCAGCAATCCATACGGGAATCCTCTCTTCAGTATATGGATTAATACAATAAGCACCAGTAAAGACCCCAGTTTTCTTACGACCTTCTGCAGTCCTCTCTATTTCTGATTTATTAGAAGTCTCTTGTATGTAAGCTTCTACTGCTGCACGCCTATCTTCTGTAGTCAGTTCTTTAACTAATTTATGTTCTGGTGCAAGCACCATATAAGTCACTCCATAAATAGTGTCAGGGCGAGTGGTATATACGGTGATAACTCGCCCATCTTGCAACTTAAAATCAATTTCAGCACCAACGCTTCTACCTATCCAATTACGTTGCATAGTCTTGACAGACTCAGGCCAATGTTCAAGCTTCTCTAGATCATTCAGTAATTCATCAGCATAAGCAGTAATGCGTAAGAACCATTGCTTCATCATGCGTTTATTAACAGGAGTAGTAGTGTGACGCCAACACTTACCATCTTCTACTTGTTCATTGGCTAGCACTGTGTTGCAATCAGGGCACCAATTGACAGAGGCTTCTTTTTGGTAGGCTAAACCTTTCTCATATAATTTCAGGAACAAATACTGCGTCCATTTATAGTAATCTTCATGACATGAAATCACTTGACGCGACCAATCATAGCTAGTACCCATACGCTTGAGCTGCTCGTCACGCATATAAGCTATATTAGAGTCAGTCCAATCGCCAGGATGTACACCATGCTCTATAGCTGCATTCTCTGCTGGCAAACCAAAAGCGTCAAAGCCCATAGGGTTAAGCAC
>CAYPGT010000052.1:0-14580 GCA_964410425.1 uncultured Gammaproteobacteria bacterium | reverse complement strand
TGCAGCTTAGCTAATCCCCCATAAAAGCAAAAAATCTCCTTTCGGAGATTTTTTAATAAGATTTCTAATAAAAGAAAAATGCCCTAGCACCTAACTATCTTACCGGGCCGTGTCCAGCCAAGTATTGTCGTCGCGAGTCGCCTTAACTTTCGTGTTCGGGATGGGAACGAGTGTGTTTCAACCGCATTGACACCAAGACAATATGAATAGTAGCAATTTAGGGCTCATTTACGCAAGTGCTTTATGAAATGTTAAGGTTTTGAGCCGCTATAATATCAGCAGGTCTTAAAAATTGAATTCCCCCCTAGTTAAACTCAAAATCTTCATCATCGCAGGTACGCGCCCAGAGTTCATTAAAGTCTATCCAGTTTACAAGGAATTTATTGAGAGAGCTAAGACTAATTCATCTCCTGGTACTCAGGTTAAACATGAACTGGAGGTTAAGTGGGTAGCCAGCGGGCAACATCACGAGTTACTGACAGATTTATACGCGTTCTTTCATATTAAGCCTGATTATGAATTTGATCTAACAACACTCGATGACAACAGCGAAACACGCTTAGCGAAGTTTGCAGCCAAGATCTTAGAAGAAGCCAGCACACTCTACGCACATGAGAAACCAGACCTAGTCATCGTACAGGGAGACACTCTTACTGCTCAACAATGCGCTCTGGCAGCCTTCTACCAAAAGATAGAGATCGCACACATCGAAGCTGGTATCAGGACTAATGATATCTCCAGCCCCTTTCCTGAAGAACTGGCTCGGAGAATTATTTCACAGATCAGCACACTAAACTTTGCGCCAAGTCAAACTGCACTCACTAACCTTGATGCAGAGAAGGTTTTAAACAAAAAGAAAAGTTTTAATTTCTACACTGGAAACACAGTAGTAGACACACTTGAATACACCCGAAAGATCATCACAGATGATAATTTTGTTTGGGGTGAATTTAGATTTGCAAGACTTGCTTTCTACCCTGACCTAGAGTACGACATGATAATGACTCTAGAAAAAATTAAACACAAGAAACTTATTTTAGTTACAGCTCATCGTCGCGAAAATGAAGGCGAGGCACATGAGAACCTAGCATCTGCTATCTTTAGAATAGTAGAAAGATATGCTGAAAGCGATGACGTGGAGTTTATTGTTTCTGTACACAAGAATCCCCAAGCCCGAATCGCTTTTGAAAAGCTACAAAAGCAGCTTGAAGAACGTTCTCTAACTAACGTCAGATTTTTAGATGCGGTTAATTACCCTCTCTTCTTACGCATCATGATGCAATCTTATTTCATCGTCACTGACAGCGGCGGCGTACAAGAAGAAGCTCCTTATTTTGGTAAGCCAGTATTGGTATTCAGAAACCTAACAGAGAGAGTCGAGGGCATAGAACATGGCATGGCACGTTTAATCGGCACAGAAGAGCATGTTGTCCATGGTGCAATGCTTGAACTGCTTACTGACCCTGATGCTTATAACGCTATGATAGTAGAAGGTATGCAACCCTACGGTGATGGGCTCGCAGCTAGTCGTATTGCAGATGTGAGCCTGCTTTACTTGAAAGGAAATTAACCCTCATGTACCCCTACAAAGACCTACGAGAATATATCGCTGACCTAGAGGCTCATAATGAATTAATCAGAATCAGCGAACCTGTTTCCGCCGAACTAGAGATCACAGAGATCACAGACAGAGTTTCTAAAAGTCCTGATGCACAGAACAAAGCTCTATTGTTTGAAAATGTTATTGGCTATGATATCCCTGTGCTCATCAATGCTTTAGGCTCTCATAAGCGCATGCAGATGGCGCTTGGTGTCAATGCTTATGATGAAGTAGCAACCAGAATTAGGGAATATATTAAACCTGAGATCCCAGAGTCTCTTGCTGACAAGATCTCTAAGGTAATGCAACTTGCAGAAGCTAGAAATTTCTTGCCTAAGCTTGTGAAAAGCGCTCCCTGTCAGGAAGTGGTGATACTGAGAGAGAATTCTCCTTCAGAAAAACTACTAGATAAATTACCTATAATCAAGTGCTGGCCTGATGATGGTGGACCCTTCATTACGCTCACTTCAGTATTCACTCGTGATCCAGATAAGTTAGGCTCTGGTCGTAATGTTGGTATGTACCGCTTACAGAAGTTTGACAATATCACCACGGGAATGCACTGGCATAAGCATCACGATGGTGCGCATAATTACCAGAAATCACTTAAGAAGCAATCACGCATGGAGATTGCAGTGGCGATAGGGACAGATCCTGCTATAACTTACGCTGGTACGGCTCCCTTACCACCTGGTATCGATGAAATGATACTTGCTGGCTTCATCAGGAATAAGGCTGTAGAGTTAGTACAATGCAAGACTATAGACATCCAAGTACCTGCAACAGCAGAGATAGTTATAGAGGGCTATATCGACTTAACTGAAGATACTGTCACAGAGGGACCTTTCGGTGATCATACTGGGTTCTACTCACTGGCTGATAAATATCCTAAGTTTCATGTCACCGCTCTTACTCATCGTAAAGATCCTATCTACGCTACAACCATAGTTGGTATACCACCTCAAGAAGATTGCTATCTTGGCAAAGCTACTGAAAGAATATTTCTACCTCTACTGCAATTAATATGTCCAGAGATCATTGATATGAATCTGCCTTGGGACGGTGTCTTCCACAATTGCGCCTTAATTAAGATTGATAAGCAATACGCCGGACATGCACAGAAGGTGATGAACACCGTATGGGGAACAGGACAAATGGCATGGACTAAATATATTATTGTTTTTGATAAAGAAGTAGATATTCATAACTACAACGAAGCTGCTATGTATGCTTTTGGTAACACCGATCCTCAGCGCGATATAGTGTTCACTAAAGGAGCACTGGATATACTTGACCACGCTGCACCGATCATGGGCTACGGCTCTAAAGCAGGTATAGATGCTACTCGTAAGTGGGCTGATGAAGGCTTCACCCGTGAATGGCCTGATCTCATCACTATGTCTGAAGATGTGAAACAGAAAGTTAGTGAGAATTGGGAAAAGTATTTTAGTTAAAGTGCCAAATATGGCTTAACCACAAGGATTCGCACGCAATATCAGATAATATATACTAGGGTAATCCCAGATTATGCCTAACCTTCTCAGTCAAAAAACAGCTTTAACTCTTGCCTCTAACGCAAAAGCATTTTTAGCAAAAGTCAATTCCGAGGAAAAGCCTTCTAAAGATAGAAAATTTGCTACACAACTAAAAGAAACCTTACAAATAGACCAAAGTCCAGATTATGAAATTGAAGGACAATCTCTGGAACGTTCTTCCCTAACAATTTTGATCATATTTACGAGGGAGATGAATATTCAGCAGGATTTTATGGGTATGCATGGTCTGAAGTCTTAGATGCAGATGCTTTCAGTAAGTTCAAAGAAAGCCCAAAGGGTGTAATAGATTCAAGACTTGGCGGAAAATTCAGAAGGGAACTACTTGCTCCAGCAGCTACTAAAGATGCTGCAATACTAATGAAAAACTTCTTAGGCAGAGAATTTAACAACAAAGCTTTCTTAGCTAGATTAGGACTGACTAAAAGAATAACTGCTTAAATAGATCTATTTGATTATTTTGAAAAAGAAGCGGAAGCGAGTAAAGTCAGGTGCTTCAAAAAGCCAGTTATTATGCCAATATATGTTCCCAAACGCTACTGCGTATTATATGTTACTATTTAACAAGAAAATATCAGGAGATTATATAACATGACAATAACTAGTTTGAATGCAGCAACAAGTCCAGCCGTAGCTACCAGGGGAAATGAGAGAGTTACCACAACAGCTGCCACTCAAGAAGCTACACATCCAGATATTGATAGTGCCATAAATAGAGCATTACATGCAAATGATACAGCTTATACAAACATAGTATGCACTCTTATCGAAAATCAAAACTTACCTAAAAACCAATTAGTGAACGCTTTGGATAAACTACTAAGTCAAAAAGCTGAAGGATTTGGTGATGATGCGATAATGCAAATCTTAACGCAAGCTCTAAAAAGAGGAGAAGTAGATATCATTAGTGTAATTTTTTCTACCATTCATATCCCTAATCATATTCTTGCTAAAGCTGAAGGAGAAAATCAACTAAGTACAGCTCAACGAAATGAGGCAATGTTATATCTCAAATCCGTTATACAGCAAAGAAAAAAGAAAGCAGAATGGTGACTTTATATAGACCTCTCCAGCACTGCCATTCTCACAGCTACGCCGTTGTTTACTTGCTTATAAATCATTGATCTTGGATTTTCAACTAGATCACCATCTATTTCAATACCACGATTAAACGGTGCCGGGTGCATTATCACTGCATGATCTTGCAACATATTAAAACGTTTTTTATTCAAACCAAATTCTTCCAAGTAATTATCATATTGACTACTAAGTGTGTGACGTTCTTTTTGTACACGTAGGAGCATTACCACATCTGCTGTTGCCATAGCCTCATCTACATTAGCGATAGTGACATGCTTATCCAGAAGCTCAGAGCTTGAGCTTGGCAACCATTCTGCAGGACCAGCAAGCATAACTGTCGCGCCAAACTTACCTAAGCCTACTATATTAGAATTAGCTACACGACTGTGTTTAATATCACCAACTATAGCTACCTTCAGACCCTCAATCCTACCAAAGTGCTGTCTCATGGTCAGAAGATCAAGCAAAGCCTGAGTGGGATGCTCATTAGCACCTGCACCAGCATTAATCACTGACACTTGCACTTGCGGAGCTACTTCCTGAAGTATATTTTCTTCTGAAGTTCGAATTATAGTAGCAGCCACTCCCATCGCTTCAAAAGTCTTAAGCGTATCATAGAGGGTCTCACCTTTCTCTGTACTAGAGGCTTTGGGATCAAAATTCAACACATGATAACCAAGCTTCTTGGCAGCAACTTCAAACGAGAAACGCGTGCGCGTACTTGGTTCAAAAAATAAATTACAAATTATCGGATTATCAACTGATCTAGGCGCATTAGAAATCCTAGAATTAGGATTATCAGCCCAATAATCACCGCGATCCAGAATTGACGTTATCTCTTCTTTACTTAAGTCCTTAAGTAAAATTAAATCCTTGCGCACTTTTGTTCTCCGTAACTGTTCAATAACAGACATAAACTACCCAACACACTCCATATCAAGCTGCCTATCTTCAGCACTAGACATTGAGCATTCAGCGCCGAGCATTGAGCCTACTATCCATGCTCCACCTATCAATTCTTGTCCAGTCTTAGCGTCATAAATCGCCATAGCTTGCCCTGGTGTTATCGCTGACACAGGTTCATGAAACTCAACATCCACTCCTGTGCCATTAAAGTCATCCGTAAGAGTCACTGTAGCAGGCACTGCATCCATGTTATAACGCACCATGACCATAGCTTCAAAAGTATTAGAAGATATTTTCGATATAATATTGCGATCTTTAGCCGTAGCTCTCTGTCCAAACATTTTGTCCTTAGTACCAACATAGACAGTGTTAGTCTTAGAATCAATCTTAATTACATAAAGCGGCTCGCTATAAGCGATACCTAGCCCCTTACGCTGTCCGTAAGTATAGTTAAAGCTTCCATTATGCTTACCCAAAACCTTCCCAGACTCTACTTCAATAATATCTCCAGGCTTCTCTCCAAGTATCTTAGTTAAGTAATCAGAGTTAGTCATGCCATTACTCACAAAACAAATATCCTGGGACTCAGGTTTATTAGCAACAGAGAGACCAGCCTTCGCTGCGATATCCCTAACCTCATCTTTATTTAAATCAGCTAAAGGAAACACTGTCTTAGAAAGCTGTTCCTGAGTTAAACCCCAAAGCATATAGCTTTGATCTTTATTAGCTTCTTTCGGTCTTAATAAATTAAAATTACCATCAACTAAACCAAGCTTCGCATAGTGCCCAGATGCTAAATGAGTTGCCCCAAGCTTCTCTACTGAATAAGCCAATAATGAACCCCACTTCACATCGTTATTACAGCTAATGCATGGGATTGGCGTCTCACCACGAGCATAAGATTGATGAAATTCTTTGATAATGCCATCTGCAAATGCCTTACGTAAGTCTAATGCGTGGTGCTCTACACCAAGCTGATCACAAACTTTCACGGCATCCACCACACCATTGTCACAACAACGCCCAGAACCAGAAATAATCCAGGCAGTGATACCTATAACCTCATAGCCAAGGTTTTTTAGTATAACTAGGGCAGCAGAACTATCCACACCACCGCTCATGGCTACAGCTATCTTAGATGTCTTAGGATCAGGGAGGTAATTCATCAACCTTTTAGTATAGACTATTTAGCCTAAAAAAGCAGTTTTTTTAATGTAAAATACCTTCAAAATCAGTCATTCAGACCTCTTGAACAGAGAAAATAATACATTGTATCTAGCTGTTTTGACTGTCGCGCTGGGTCTATCTTGCCTAGTATGCTTAATGTCGGCAGAATCAGTACACTTATGAGTCACTTGGCTCAGCGTAACAATATTGTTACCAATCAGGGCCGCTTTGCTGAAGAAAGTTCTAAGTTAAACACACAACAGAGATATTTGCATAATTATGATGCTCCATCTGGTGAAAAAGATTTAGTACAACTTTCTGGACAGATAGTTAACTATCAATCTATCGGTAAAAACCAAGGTCAAGCTGTAACAGAGCTAGAACTAGCAGAATCATCACTGGGAACCATGAAAGACACCTTGGATAAAATCAGATCTAGTGCTTTGCAAGGCGGTTCGGACACATTAAACCCTGACGATCTTTTAGTACTTGGTAAAGAATTAAGAGCACTAGGTGAATCATTTTATACATCATCTAATACTAAAGTAGGCAACAGATATTTATTTGGTGGGATACAAACAGATAAAAAAGTTGTAACTTTTGTTCCAGGTGCAGTTTTTGCAAATGCTACTTATAAGGAAGGAGCTAGTGATGCTGGAGAAAGAACTGTAGAAGGAATACAATCAAGTGTTGGACTTGGTGATCTATACACAGCTCAAAAATCTTCAGCTCAATATACTGGTACAGCTCCAAGCACTCTCCCATTGGGAGCTAATGCTGAATTAAATTTAGTAGTAAACGATGGTTACAATGATATCAATGTTGGCAATGTTGCTTTTAGTGCAGGAGATAGTCTAAGCACGATTGCAAGCAAGATCAATACTGCTTTCAATACTGCTGGTGGACAAGGATCAATAGTACAAATCAGTGGTGGAGCGTTACAATTCGACACAGCTTTAATTACCAACAATAAAGAAAATGATAGAGCAGCTATAATTCTTAACCCAGGTTCCAATTTACCTAATACTTTATCTGCGCTAGGGCTAACGACTCAAACAGTTAAAGGTAGTAGCACCAATATCAGGGATGCATTTACCAACCTTGAAGCTGCGTATAACTCTGGCGATACTCAAGCTATCAGAGAATGCTTAGTAGATGTAGAATCTAACTTAGATAAATTAACATCAATTCAATCTCAATTAGGAGACTTGGTAAAAAAATTCAATGACTCTGTAGATAATGCAAATTTGAGGGAGAGTAATCTGAGTATCAGTAAATCAGATATTGCAAGTCTTCCATCTGCGGAAGCAATACAGTCAGTAACGTCAGCACAAGCCACATTAACTGGGTCGATGCAAGCTGCTTCAAAAATAATGGGTACCAGTATTTTCAATTTCTTGAGTTTATAGGAGTTTACAAATGGTTGACAGATTAAGCACAGGATTAATGTTTCGCCTTCTAGGTAACCAAATAACTACTAATCAAGACAAAGTGTTCCAATTGTCCAAACAGTTAAACTCTCAGAAGAAATTTGCCACTGCTTATGATGATCCTGTTGCTCTAATCGGAGCCATTGGAGTAAAAGGACGAATATTACAAAACGATCAAGAAGTGAGAAATCGAGGACAAGCTAGTACTGAATTAGATGCTGCTGAAGTATCTCTTAATGGTATGAATAATATTTTAGGCAGAGTGAAAGAGATTGCATTATCTGCTGCCAATGATACGCTTGGCCCATCTGAAAGAGCCAATTTCGCTGATGAATTAAAGACTCTAGTACAATCATTCACTCAATTTACTAACAATAAGATTGGCAATACTTATATATTCTCAGGTCAACAAGGAGATTTACAGACTATAAGATTACAAGACAATTCACCTTATAACACTGCTGTTTACAAGCATAATCAAAACAATGGCACACAGAGAGCGGTAGATGGCATCACGACAAGTATTGACCTCCAGGATGCCTTAACAGCTCCAGCTAGTAGTGCTCAATTGGAAAGCTCTGTTATCAACCCAGTTGCGGCTAGCAGTGGGAATTTAGATTTTGAAATCAATGATGGCAACGATAATATAATTGATTTCACTGCCAACATTAGTAGTGGCGATACATTAGCTACCATGATTTCAAAAATCAATACAGCTTTCAACGCTGCTGGTGGAACTGGATCCATAGCTCATGAGAGCCCTGCTGGATACTTTAGTATGGATACTGCCCTAATTGCCGGCAACACAGCTGCTGAAAAAGCCAAAATCCAAGTAATGAAAACTTCTGACTCTACTCTAACAAATCAACTCTATATCAAAAAACAAATCAATAAAGGACAAGAAGCTGGTGTATACAACACGTTTCAAGCTTTAGACGATGCTCTCAGAAGCAGTGACACCACAGCATTAAGAAGTTTATTAACTAACATTGAATTCAATCTAGGGCAAATGAATACCGCCCTCAGTAAAGTTGGTCTTTCAAGTAATCAAATAGAAAGATTGGATACCTCATCAGATGACCTGGATCTTAAATTACAAGCAGACCTTTCAGAAGCACAAGACATAGACTTTGTAAAAGCCAATCTGGACATGACCAATGCTCAAGCTGCTTTACAGACATCAATTCAAACATCATCAAATTTTTTCAATCAGACATTATCGAGGTTTTTATCATAGGAGTTTATAAATGGGTACATTTGGCAGTTTAGGAATTAGCATATCAGGACTACAAGCATCTCAAGTAGGTCTTGATAACGCTGGCAACAACATCGCCAACGTCAATACTCCTGGCTACTCGCGTAAAACTGTTAATTTCCAAGAAGGTATCGTAGGTTCTGCCCCTGGCGTGAATAAAGAAAGAGCGTATACCGGTGTAATCGTAGAAAATATCACACGTATTAGAGATCTGTTTCTGGACAATCAAATTAGACAACAAAATTCTAACCTTGGTTACAATCAAGCTATTTCAGATTTAACGGTAGCAATGAATGATGCCCTCGGTGAGCCTAGTGACACTGGTTTAACCGCTAAACTTAATCAATTCTTTCAATCTGCAAAAGACTTAGCCGCTAGCCCTGAACTTGGAACGGCCAAGACAGTATTTATCAACTCCGCATCAGCCCTAGCTGACAGTTTCAATCAAATAGATCAATCTATCGCTCTCCTCAAGGATAATTTAGATTCAAGCCCAACTGGGCAGATCAAATCGTCTGTCAGTCAACTCAATTCTCTTCTAAGTCAGTTATCAGATGTTAATATTCAAGCCACGACATCTACAGGGCAAGGAGTATCTGCTAATGACTTAGAAGATAAAAGAGATCTACTCTTAGATAAAATTAGCAGCTTATATAATTTTGACATAGTAAGAAACGGTGATGGAACTTTCAATAAGCTAACCGTTAACAATCATAGCTCTGAAGCGCAAACCGTAGCTAGTACTGGTTTCTTAAACTATGATTCACCCATCTCTGGCATTACCAGTTCAGCTAACACTTTAACCCTTAGTGTTGACAATGGTAACGGTGTTAGCACTGGACCCATAACAGTTACATTCGAAGATGGCTCTTCGATACGCGATGTCGTAGGCAAAATCAACAAAAACTTCAGCGCTGCTGGTGGCAAAGGAACTATCGCCTCAGTAGATGCCAATGGTAGACTGGTTTTAAGTACTAAATTAATTGACAATGCTCTTAACACTAGCAGTGCAGAAATTGACATCACTGGTGGCTCTGCACTAAGTGTATTGGGATTAAGTACTGGAACTACTAATGGCTCTGATGGTATCAAAACTACTGTATTAGATGGCGCAGGGCTTAGATATATATTTGATGTTACATCAAGTAATAATGCAGTTGATTCTTACCCAAGCACTTTAATTCTACGCAACAATGATGCTAACCAAGCTCAAGTCGGAACTGTAGATAGCACTGGAGGAAAAATTGGTGGCTTAATGCACATGACCAACAAAGAAATCCCAGACATGAGAAAGATGCTTGATGAGTTTGCTATGAGTATCAAGACTGGGGTTAACAATCTTCTATCACTCGGTAAAACCAGCTCTGGCAGCCAAGGTTCTACGTTGTTTACAGGTACTACAGCTGGATCTATTGGCATCAATCCAAGTGTTGTAAGCAACCCATCTCTCATAGCACAAGGTAAAACAGGTAACGTTAGTGACGGAGCCATAGTTTCAGAGATATCTGAGTTATTCTTTGGTAATAACAATATAGTTAGTAATGGCTCGCAGACCCAAGCTATTTACTTAGATTCCCCAAGTACTAGTACCAGTCAAAGTACTGTTCCATTAATACCTGGTCAACAGATTACTATTCATGCCGATGGCGTTATCAAAGACGGATCAAGCCCAGTAAATGCTGGTGACAATGGTTTCGGTGGTGGCAGTCTAGTACAAATACAATTCTTAAATGCTGCAGGCACTGTAATAGGTTCTAGCATTGATTTTCCTACCTCTGCAGGTGCCCCAAATGACAGAGTTTCTTATTCTGGTACTGTTCCTACTGGAGCTGCCTTCGTAAGATTTAAGATGAACGGTACTACATTCAATGATAATGATTTATCTAATAATCAGGGACATTTTAAGATTTCTGTAATTCAAGGTTCAGAGAGTGATGCTACTTCAAACTTCAATAATAAGATTGCTAACATCGTTGGAGACTTTGGTACTAGAGGTAATATTGCTATCTCTAAAACAGATAGTACTCAGAGTTTACATGACTCACTAGACAATCGTAGACAGAGCGTTATGGGCGTGTCTTTAGAAGAAGAAGCTGCCGATCTAATTCGTTTCCAAAACGCCTATGCAGCTAATGCCAATGTCATGAAAGTCATGTCTGAAGTCTTACAAACTTTAGCCAACATAGTATAGTAAACTTGCATGCTAAAATTGTTTAGATGCAGAAACAAACTAATGCGCAAATCATTGATGGTAAAGCTATTGCTCAAGACATAAGAGCTGAGCTTAAATCACAAATACAAGAACTGAGGAAGAGCAAGCCAACATTAAGAGAACCAGGATTAGCTGTGATCTTAGTAGGAGATGACCCCGCAAGTAGTTTCTATGTAAACAAAAAACAAGAATCTTGTACAGAAGTAGGAATTAAGTCCTATAAAACAATAGTCCCTGCCAACACGACTAGAGAAGAAGTCATAGGTATCATCGAAAGGTATAACGCTGACGATAAAGTAGATGGCATACTTTTACAACTACCTCTACCTAAAGCAATCAGAGAGCAGACTCAGGGAATTATCGATCATATTAAACCTAACAAGGATGTAGATGGTCTCACTAGTTACAATTTAGGCTTATTAGTAGTTAACGATCCACACACTGTCTATCCATGCACTCCTAAGGGTTGCATGGAGCTACTTAAACGCAGTGGTATTAACCCTGCAGGCAAGAAAGCTCTAGTCATAGGTAGAAGTACATTAGTCGGCAAGCCCATTTCATTAATGCTTAATCAAGCGAATGCCACTGTTACTATGGCTCATAGTAAAACAGCTAACTTAGAAGAAGAAATAAGCAACGCAGATATCCTGGTACCTGCAATCGGCTCCCCAGAGTTTGTTAAGGGATCTTGGCTCAAACCTGGAGCCGTTGTCATAGATGTAGGAATTAATAGCGTAGAAAAAAACGGTAAAAAAACCATAGTAGGAGACATGGAATATCAAAGCTCCTTAGATCAAGCTTCATATATTACTCCAGTCCCAGGCGGAGTCGGACCTATGACAGTGGCGATGCTATTGACTAATTGTTTTGAATTGTATAAACGTCATATTTGAGTATTTCTTAAAACGCATGTATAATGCTAGTCATGGAACTCGGACAAATCGGTTTAATTACAAGTCTAGCCTTAGTTAATGGCCTAGTATTGCTTGGGCTTAGCCTTGCAATACAAAAAATATTTGGCATCTCAACTACAGGTAAGGTTAAGCACGAATCTTATGAGTGTGGCATGAAACCAGAGATGGACGCAAAGGTACAATTCGATATCAAGTACTATCTTTTCGCCATAATGTTTATTGTGTTTGATGTGGAGTTTGTGTTCCTCATGCCTTGGGCTAATTTATTTAACGCCAGTGAAGTTGGCAACAGAGGATTTATTATCGTAGAAGCGTTTATGTTCGTTGCTATCTTGATGATGGGCTTAGTTTACGCCTGGAAAAAGGGTGCATTGAACTGGAATCAAGACTAGAATCTGTCCATAAAGTCCCATCTGCGTTGTTATGCTCGTCCCTCGGACTACTCATTGACGTATCAAGTCAACTCCGTGTCCTCGGAACTCGCATGCCTAGCATCTGGGAACTTTACGAACAGATTCTACTTTTATATACTTAACTAATTCTCTCCATCCCCGCAAGTATACTTAAGACATCCTGTGGATCAACTCTCTTGCGATAATCGGGATTAGCATAAGAGTACCTAATCGTCATGTTTTCATCGATAATATAAGTGGCAGGCACTGGTAGCTCATAGGATATATCCCCGTTTGTGATCGCCGTATTTATTAAGCCAAGTTCATCCCAGAGATCAATTTCTGATTCAGATTTGTAAACGAGGTTATATTCCTGAGCTACCTTATTACCCTTATCACTGAGAATTTCAAATTTAAGTGCGTTCCTTTCCATAGTATTCAAACAATAGTCAGGACGCTCTGATGAGATAGCTATGACTTCCGCTCCCAGAGAGCGAAACTTAGTTAATAAGTTTTGAAACTTTCTTAACTCCACATAGCAGTAGGGACACCAGCCACCCCTAAAAAATGTTAAAACTACTTTCCCTTTACTACACAGTTTAGCTAAATTAAACTGCTTGCCCATTGCATTTGGCAGAGTAAAATCCACAGCAGCATCTCCCTTAGCCAGAAAATTATGAGATAGGGCAGATGATTTAAGAATATCAATCTTCTGCAAAATACCTCTTAACGCTTGTGGATTGATATCAGTTAGCAACTGATCCTGCAAATACTCTATTTTTACGTGTTCGTTCAAAACATCCTTAGATGCTTTAGCATTTCCTTCTCCCATTTCCTCACTCCCTTGTTTGAAACTCTCCCCTTGTGCCTATATAAATTAGAATTAATTGATTCCTTGATCAAAAATACCTTCAAGTTTTTGATAAGGATGATCAAATTTTTAGATATCCTCACTTTATATAATCAAAGCAGCAATCGACACTAGATAACATTCACTCGACCAATGGTTGTTTTGTTGCTTGCAGGGAAGCAGGGAAATATACTGAAATGTCATTAAACTATGATGAGGTCGAGGCAATAATTGCTGTCGTAGAAACGGGAAGTTTCAGAGCGGCGGCTCTAAAACTTCATAAATCTCAATCCTCAGTAAGCTATATCATCAAAAGCATTGAAACGCATCTAGCCATCTCTATTTTTGATCGTGATGGTCAAAAAGCCAGATTAACAGACGCTGGTCAAATCATTTATAACAAAGCATTAGCGCTTCTCAAAATCAACAAAGAAATCAAAGAATTCAGTCATTCAGTTGCTGGTGGCATAGAGACTAAGATCAAACTTGTTGTTTCCGCTGTTACTCCAACGATTTTACTAATGGAAATTTTCAAGGAGTTTAATGCTGAGTTTCCTAAAACACAAATTGAGCTTATTTTTAAGACCTTCGAAGAACCACTTGAATTATTACTTGCTGGAGAAGCTGACATCGTAGTCACCGCAGGTAAGCAGCATTCAGATGAACTTGAGCGAATGAGATGGAATCAAATAGAGTTCATACCAGTAACGACTCCTTATCATGAAGCTGCCAATCCTCATCTCACAGAGGAAGAACTTTATAATCTAACTCATTTGGTCGTAGGTGGCAGACCTACTCTGGCCAAGAAAGCTCCAGCCTCAATCGTAGAGAATGCCAATGTCTGGAATATAACTGACTTCTTAATCAAGAAAGAACTACTAGTGAATGGTCTGGGTTGGGGATATATACCCAAACAACTTATAGAAAGAGAACTCAGAGAAGGTATGTTGATTCAAGTACCATCGAAAGAGAAACTCATTAAACAGTTAGACCTGGTACGCAAGAAGTCTGATTATCAAGGACGAGCCTCTAACAGCCTCTGGCAGATGTTTATGAGATACAACAATAATATTAATCCTAAAGTACAGAAGATTAATATTACTCAAGACTTAATCAGAGGGCTGAATAAAAGCAGATTAGAGGCTGGGTAACTTGCTGAAATTTAGCTTCTCAATATACTTCGCAATCTGATCCACTTCAATATTTATCTGATCACCGATT
>CAYPGT010000051.1:0-14991 GCA_964410425.1 uncultured Gammaproteobacteria bacterium | reverse complement strand
ATAGACACGATAGAACGATCTTTAGCATAAATATGATAAAATTCTAAATATATGGAAGCGCATCCTTTCAAATTACAAAAAGGGGATATAAGCCGGCGAGTTCTTCGCGCTGTGACAATTAATAGTCAACTTGCCGAAGCACGCAATCAAACAGGTTATGCTGATTTGACTAAAACTCCAGAAGATTCCGAAAGAATAGCACTTCTACAAGAAACCCTAACCCGTCTTTTAGCGGTGACCACCGATCCTAAATACGAACCTGCAGCTCTAAGACAGAGACACCAAGAAGAAGCCAACAATTTCATTACCACACTTTATAGTGAACTTAAAGGGATTCACACTGCGAAGGTACTGGGTCATATGAAAACAATAATGACTCGATATTTATTAGCAGCACCTAATATGCAAGCCTTAGATGCCAATAATTTTACTGGACAATTTTCTGGAGCCGCAAGCGCAATAACTCGATTACTAACTAACCGGAGGACATCTGGTTCGTATACAGCAGAGACCATAACAAGTGATCCCACCCAGTTTACAATATCCCATAATAATCGGGGTCATACTACCAAAACTACGGTAGATTTACATAATCCAGAGTTAATTCTTGAACTAATGAATAGCATCTTTGATAAAGGTGGAGCTACTGCTTTAAATGATTATGACAAAGCTGCATTACAAAAGCTCTGTGACAGATTGTATCCAGCGGAAGTAGTATAGCTAAAGTTTCCTCTTCTGCGCCGCAAATAAATCAAGAAGCTTCCTAGCTGTCTTCTCGTAGTCAGCTTGATCCTTCCATGACAGCTCTGGCATTTCTATAGACTTAGGGACTTGCACTCCTAATATAGGATGTTTCACGCATTCTTCTTTAGCAAGGCTTCCAGAGTTAATGCCATGAATAATTGAACGAGTTAAATCTATGCTCATACGTTTACCTTGTCCATAGCTACCACCAGCCCAGCCAGTATTCACCAACCAACAGTTAACCTTCGCGTGTGAGATCTTCTCCTTCAGTAAATCACCATAGACCTTTGGTGGCAGTGGCATAAATGGTGCACCGAAACACGGACTAAACACAGCCTTAGGTTCCATTACACCCATCTCTGTCCCTGGGATACGTGCGGTATAACCCAACTGAAACTGCTCAGAAGCCTCTTCTGGAGTGAGTTTACAAACCGCAGGCAAGACACCAAATGCGTCGCAAGTAAGCATTATTATATTCCTAGGATTCTTACGCACAAAGCGATCAAACTTAGAATTAGGAATAAAATACAGTGGATATGAGATGCGTCCATTCTCAGTAATAGATTTATCGAAGTAATCGAGCTCTCTATTTTCATTCATTACTACATTCTCGATAGTAGTACCAAATCTACGTGAGGCATTATATATCTCTGGCTCCGTCTTAGCAGTCAGCCCAATAGATTTAGCATAGCAACCATCTTCAAAGTTAAACACTCCCTCATCAGACCAGCCATGTTCGTCATCACCAATCAATAAACGCTCAGGATCAGCTGAGAGAGTAGTCTTCCCCGTACCAGACAGTCCAAAAAATATCGACACTTCCCCCTGCGCATTAGTGTTAGCTGAACTATGCATAGGCATAATACCTCTCTGCGGGTAAATAAAATTTAGGATAGAGAAGACCGACTTCTTGATCTCACCAGCATAAGCAGTACCAGCAATAATCACTTCTTTAGCAGTGTAATTAACAATGATAAAAGTGTCGGAGTGTAATTCTTTCTCTTGACTTGGATCTGCCTTAAGACATGGAGCATGGTAGACCGTGTATTCTGGAGCATAGTTTTCAATAATCTCATCACCATAACTAAGACGTGCTGAATTAGTATTCACAACAGAAAGCATATTACGAATAAACAAACTATGAAACGCAGTCTCTGTAACGACTCTAACATAGACACAATTCTTGGGATCAGCACCAGCGATACAATCCTGCACAAATAATTCTTGTGTCTGCAAATGCTGCATAACTAGCTCACGTAATCTCAAGAAAGCAGCTTCAGAGATGGGTCTATTAATATCACCCCAACCCACGGTATTCTTAGTAGTGGCATCTTCCACAATAAATTTGTCACTGGCTGCACGACCAGTATGCTGACCAGTACTCGTCACCAAAGCACCCTTATCTGAGAGCTTGGCTTCACCTCGACTTAAAGCAAATTCGTAAAGTTGAGCTGTCTTAAGATTAGAATGAGCTTTAGTTAAATTGAGTTGTGTGTTTAATGCTTGGTTCATAGTTATAATTTATTTCGAAAAAAACTTATAATTTGGATAAATCTTTTTCCAGAGAAATATTGATAAACAAATAGCAAGCAAACCTATAAATTTTTTTAATGCAAATATTGAGATCGAAATCACATCAGCTGAAGCAAATAATTCTTCCGTGCCTCGGAAGCTTCTAACAAATCCAGAAAGTAGCAAGAATGTAGTCACTATATAGATACTAGCTCGGCATGAAAATAAATAAACTACCAATATAGTAGGTATTACTAATCCGATTAAACAAAGGAGCAATATAGGAATTACTCCTAAGCTAAATCCAATCTCAAGAATTGATAGTAACTTGAACAAAGTTATGATAATGATACAAGCAACAAGAACTCCGTTGGTAATTTTGTACTTTTCTTTTAAAGCAGGTTCGGGGAAATCTCTTAAAATTTTCCTATATTCTTTCTCTTCATATTTTGAAGCAAGCTCAGTCTCTATCTGGGTTTTTGAAACTTTCTCTCTAATTTTCTCTTTGATAAATCGAGTAATTTGATCTTTATTCGACATGATACAAATCCTACCATGAATGTTATTTCAGAAAACTCACCAATGACACCCTGTATATAGAAGAGTGAGTACAATTTTTCCTTGCCTTATTTCTATTGCCCTTCGGGCGGAATACATATTACTCCCAAAAAACTCCATAAAAACTTATTGTACTATCTAGCTTTCGAGGACTAATATGTATTTTGCCTCTCGGGCATTTCAGATATTACCAGACTTCTTATGCTTAGAATCAAGCTACAGTGATATTTCTAATTAATTGTGGATTACTATTATAAGTATGAAACAAGCAAAGGTAACGGTTATAGGTGCAGGTAACGTAGGAGCAACAGCAGCTCAAAGACTTGCCGAAAAAAATATCGCTAATGTAGTGATGATTGATGTTATGGGCGGAGTAGCAGCAGGTAAAGCACTAGATCTAATGGAAGCTAGACCAGTCGAACTTCATGACAGAACTATTTTTGGTGGTGATGACTATGCACTGAGCGCCAATTCTGACGTAGTACTTATGACAGCTGGGCTGGCTCGTAAGCCTGGTATGAGCAGGGACGATCTCCTTGTAAAGAATTCTCAAATCGTGAAAGCCTGTATAGAAGCGGCTTATAAACATTCACCAAATGCAATTTACATCGTGGTTTCTAACCCCGTAGATGCTATGACTCAACTTACTCACCAAATACTTAGTGCCAAAGGCGTACCAGACAATAAGATCATTGGCATGGCAGGTGTATTAGACAGTTCTCGCATGGCATTCTTTATTGCTGAAGCTCTCAATGTATCTATTAAAAATATTCAACCTTGCGTGCTTGGTGGACATGGAGATGATATGGTTCCAGTGGCTAGATACACTACTGTAGCCGGGATCCCTCTTCCTGATTTACTTCCAGCAGAGAAGATTCAGTCTATTATTGAGCGCACTCAGAAGGGTGGTATTGAAATCGTGAATCTTCTCGGTACTGGTTCAGCATTCTATGCGCCAGCATCATCCGCAGTAGAGATGATAGACGCTATATTAAATGACAAGCAACAAATATTAACTTCTTCATGTATGCTTACAGGACAATATGGTATTAAGGGTGTCTATGTAGGAGTCCCTGCTAAGTTAGGCTCTAATGGTATCGAAGAGATATTAGAATTAAAACTAAATGACACTGAGCTTGGTGCATTGAAAGCATCTGCTGAATCAGTACGCAGCAATGTCGCTAAAATGAATGAGCTTATAGCTTCTGCAGTTTAGCTCTTCCCAAAACTATATTTCCCTTCTTGAAACATAATCTGGTAGCTATTCTTAGCTTCCTGGATTTCCTTAAGATCATTGGTTTTAATAACAAAATATAGATTCTCACTGCGGTTCAGCTTACGCAACAATTTAGCACTCGTAATTCGTTTAGCTGCTTTATGAGTGTAATAAGTTACACTCGGTCTTTCCATGTTCACAGTAAAAACTTGCTGAACATCCGTAGGCAGCATTGAAGCAAATTTGATAATCCCCCCACTCATGGTTTTACTCATGGGCATAAGCACCAGTGGCACTGCAATCATTAAGGCTGTACCCCAAATTAGCACCAAGGTAGTAACAGTTTTCATAGGCAGCTCCTTTAGATAGAGAGCTACGATCATAGCTAAAGGCAAGTAACAGGGCAATATATAGTTAATAAGTTTAGTACTTGCTAAAGAATAAAACACTATAACTGAAACAAACCATATTAAGCAAAATCGAATCAAATCATTTTCATAAGATTTATCAGATCTCACTATAAACCAATCTCTAAGCGCCTTAGGTAAGACCAAAGTCCAAGGCATAAAGCCCACTAAAAATACTGGTATATAGAACCACCATGCTGCCTTATGTCCTGATAGCGTACTTGTATAACGATTAAGATTATGTTCTAAGAAAAATGCTTTAGTAAACTCCCCACCCGTAGCCTGATCTACTGCAATATACCAAGGTAGAGCAATCGCCAGTAGAATCATAGTTATCCATGGTAGCCACACTGCGATTCTTTTAAAATATGCAATAAGGTTCTTATCAGATAGTAAATATGCAACTATTATTAATCCAGGTAAGACCAAAGCCACAGGTCCCTTACAAAGCAATCCCAGAGCAGCACTAACAGCAGCCAGAAGCAAAAACTTATCATTTAGTTTTCGTGAATAACATAAGAAAAATATTATTAAAGTAGACGAAATACAAAGGTTCAACAGCATATCTGTCACCGAAAGTCTTGCCATAATAAAAAACTCTAACGAAGTAGCCAAGACTACCGAACTCAAAACAGAGACACCAACACTAGAACCAAATAGAAAACAAATTAACACAAGAGCCAAAGCAGAAATCGCAGAAGGCAATCTTGCCGCAAATTCATTGTCACCAAACACTTTGATAGAGAGAATTTCAGACCAATAGAACAATATGGGCTTATCATAACGTCGTGTTTCAGCGAACTGAGGTACTATATATTCCCCCTTAGCTATCATTTCACGTGCCGCTTGCGGATACCTCGGCTCATCCATATCAACAAGTGCATAAGAGCCAAGCTTAAAGCTAAAAAGTACAGTAGTAAACAAAACAACAAAGAGCAAGGATCTGTAATTAAGAGACATAATGACCATGATATCATCTACTCCATGTCCCTAATTAGCTTATTATTGCTAATTATTTTTGCAAGTACAGCTGGTACTATCACTGGCTTTGGCACTTCTACACTAATGCTCCCCGTAATATTAATGTTTCACTCTCTAAGTGATGCACTGATATTTGTCACTATAATTCACTGGTTTAATGCCATATGGAGGTTAATGTATTTTAGGAGTGGCTTTGACCTTAAGCTAGCTCTCACATTTGGTTTAAGCGGCATCATCACATCAATTATTGGTGCGAAGATTGTTTTCCTTGTTGACGAGAACCTACTTACTAAATTGATTGCTGTTTTTCTTTTAGCATACTCTATCTTTCTCCTAATAAACCCTCAGTTCCAAATCAGCTTCAATAAGCGCACGGGAATAATCGGCGGGGCTCTCTCTGGATTCATCGCAGGAATCTTCGGCATGGGCGGCGCTATCAGGAGCGCGTTTCTTACCGCATTCAATCTACCAAAAGAAATTTATCTGGCTAACTCAGCTCTACTCTTAGCTATCATCGACACATCGCGCTTGCTGACTTACTTCTACGAAAAACAAGGAGTGGGTAATTTATTAGGCATGAGTTATACCAGCCTTATCATTTGTATATTGTTTTCTTTGATTGGCGTAAGCCTCGGTAAAAAAATCGTAGATAAAATTCCACAAGAACAATTCAGAATAATCATTGCAGTGTTCTTGATACTAGTTGCAATTAAGCTTTTTTGGTCTTAATAATATTTACTATTAGTATCCTTATTTTTACACTAGGAGTTATAATTATGAATAAAGATGATGGAGAACAATCAGCATGACACTTGAAACAATTAGTTATATAACTTTATTTTTCATTCTTACGGGAATGGTGGGTACACTGGGATACTGCGCCTATTTAGCACAACGACCAGATAAACAAAAGGCTAAATAAAGTTCTTCTATTTCAGCATCGGAGCAATCTTAGTAAACAACTCTACTTCCCATTTCTCAAAATGCGCTGAATAATCTAAATCCATATCTTGGCGGGGCATTAGCTGAGTAGCTCCGAGCTTCTTAATGCTCTCATCAACACGACGACCACAACCACAGAAATCCTGATAACCTCTATCACCCATCGCTAGAACAGCATATTTAGTGTTCGCTAGACTAGGGCTAGAAGCTGCATACAATTCCTTACAAAATTTATCTGCTGGTCCTGGGGGATCACCTTCACCCCAAGTAGATATCACGATTACTACGTGTTCCATAGTAGCTAGATCAGCAACCTTCACATCCTTAAGGCTCTTGCGAACTACTTCAAACTTAAGAGCATCGCCAGCTTGCTTCACTAGCTCTTTAGCAGTGAGCTCAATACTAGTAGCTAACTTCTCTGAGTTACCTGATTCTGTTCCGTATAATACATTCAGTGTCGCCATAAAATTACCTCTTTATCTTATTCAGCTTTAGCTGTAATACCACAAGCTTCCAGTCCTGCTTTCACAGCTTTATGAGAAATACCACCTTCTGCTGGCGGTTTCTTAGATGGATCAGCCAGAAGCTTCTCTTCTTCTTTTTGACGTTTAGTTTTATAGCCCTTCATCTGGAAGTACTTTCTAGATTGGTCTTGAGTAAGAGTTAATCTATTAATGTCATAAACTAAATCCTCACGTGTCTCTTCTGACATCTCAAAGTCCACTGTGTTAATAATACAGTCAGTAGGACATACTTCTGTACATAAACCACAGAACATACACAAGCCATGATCTATGTAGAACTGTGATGACTTAGCCTTCACGCTATCATGAGCGATAACTGAGATACAAGCATCAGGACAAACTCTCTCACACTGTTTACAAGCGATACAAAGATGCTCGCCTGTGTCAGGATCAACATTGAGAGCTAGTCTATGACGAGAGCGTGAATAAAGCTCTGGCATTTTATTAGGATAACTAGAAGTGATGGGATCACGCCCTGTGTGCTTAAACACAGTATACATGCCAAGGAATATATTATAGAGTCCATCTACAGTCTTGGTGACTGGTTTAGAAGCTGTCTCTAATATTTTAATTAATGTTGCCATACTCTATATTTTATCCTCTATCTAATTACTTACCCAAATACTCTAAACACAAAGCCACTAAGAAAATTATAGCCAAGGTAAGTGGAATTAAATACTTCCAACCAAACTCCATAAGCTGATCTTGTCTTAGACGTGGTAATGTAGCTCTAATCCAAATAGCTACTAAGAACATCAAGTAAATCTTCAGAATGAATACCACCGATGTTAAAATCCATACGAAATTCAAATCAACCAGCAAGCCACTCAAATTACCAATAACTGGAAGATTAAGTGTAACTTTTGCTAAAGAAGCATAGAGAGCAGTCTCTGCTTCAACACTAATAGGTAAGTGCGAGCCACCTAAGAAGAGCACTGCAGCCACTCCAGATGCAATAAACAAGTTCGTATATTCTGCAAGAAAGAAAAGGGCAAACTTCATTCCGGTATATTCAGTGTTATAACCTGAAACCAGCTCAGACTCAGCTTCCGGTAAGTCAAAAGGTATACGATTCACTTCTGCGGTAGATGCTGTGATAAAAATCAAAAACAACGCTACGCATAGAAGCGTGAACAACAATGGTACAAAGCCTTCCAAGAAAGTGCTGCCAGCGTTAGCGAATAAATTAAAAGCATCAGGTAAATGACCATTACCAAAAATATTCCAATTAAGTATGCCACCTGCTTGACGATCAGAGATCTCAACTAAGTTAGCAGAACCAGAAATAAGTACAAGAGAGATCATCGCCAGAACCAATGGAATCTCATAAGCGACTGCTTGTGAAGCAGATCTCAGACCACCTATCAGCGAGTACTTATTATTAGAAGCCCAACCACCCATAACTATAGACATAGTTCCAAGCGATACCAATCCTAGAATAAATATCAAACCGATATCCAGATCAGTGGTAACAAAAACTCCAGCGTTATTAGAAGCTACAGAAAGCAGAGGCAAGAACACCACCATCGCTGGCGCGAAGAACAGCGCTGGAGCTAGAGTGAAAAGCAATGCATCAGCACCTTTGGGAGTGATGTCTTCCTTAAACAGTAATTTAAGTGCATCAGCAAAGGTCTGCAAGAAACCATTAGGACCTACCTTATCTGGTCCAATTCTCACTGTTAATAAAGCTAAAAATTTACGCTCGCAAAGCACCATGAACATTGCATTCACAGGGATTATCGTAGCAATAGTCACAGTAGGAGCGAGGTAAGCCACTACCTCAGCAATCTTGATCGCTGTGCTTGCATCTATGCCAATTAAACCAGGCAAGAAATCTGTAATAAGTATTGGTAGCAACCAAGCGAAGGTCACTCCACCACCAGCTGCCGCAGTAAAAACTATAGTGATCCACACAGCAGCTAACACAACAAACTTAGAAGCTTGTGTCAAAGCTGAGCGAGTGGCAAAATGCTCTCTCGGGTGGAAGCGGTTAAGTAAATCTAGGTCTATGGCTTTGGTACTCATAAAGTTATCTAATATACATGCTACTTTATAACAGCAGTTAGGTAAAGTCAGATAATTTCTATTCAGATAAGTTATTATTTCAAATGATCTTTTGCAGTCATCGCAAAACCCAAAGTACCTTCAACGGTAAGCTCTCCATCTACCTCTCCACGGAATTCAAACTTACCAAAAGGGAATCTGAACTTCTTCAACTCTACAGTAAGAGTTAGTCTATCTCCGGGCACAACCATGCGCCTGAACTTCACAGCATCTAAGCCAGTAAAAACTCCTAGATAACCATAACGATATTCAGGTAACAACAACATCACTAAGCAAGAAAGTTGGGCTGCTGCCTCTAACTGCAAGACTCCGGGCATAATTGGAATCTCAGGAAAGTGCCCCATGAACTGTGGTTCATTGACTGAAATATTCTTATAACCAACCGCAGACTTACCAGGTATAAGCTCAAGCACTCTATCCACCATCACAAAAGGATATCTATGCGGCAATATCGCCTGGATTTCCTTAACATCTAAACTAATTTTCTCTGCAGTATCTGACATAAGTTAAAGCAATTATAACAAATTACAGGGTCCGCTATGAGACTCTTACAAATGTTCTTATTTCTTACCAAGCTTGGCAATATATGCCTTAATTGAAGCCCTACTTTCAGGATCCTTAAGTATATGAATCACTGCTGGCAAGATTGAAACAACGATTATCAATAAAATTATTGGTAATAAATATTTATCTACATCTGGTATCAAATTACCTAAAGAGTAGCCAGCAAGGGTGACACCAATAGCCCACAATGCTGCACCGATAAGGTTATAGCGAATGAAAGTCGGATAGTGCATAGAACCTACTCCCGCTACTATCGGAGCAAAAGTTCTAACTATAGGAATGAATCTAGCAAGCACTATAGTTTTAGCACCATGCTTCTCATAAAATGCTTGAGCCTTGAGCAAATGGCTCTTGTGAAAAAATATCGAATCAGTTTTATTAAATAGTTTAGGTCCTACTTTACGTCCAAAGAGATAACCCACTTGCAATCCTAAAATCGCAGCAATAAAACATCCAACAATTAAAATAGGTAGCGAGAGCATTCCTTGTGAAGCCAAGAAACCAGCAGTGAAGAGTAGACTATCACCTGGCAAGAAGAATCCAAAAAAAACCCCAGACTCTGCAAATATGATTGCAAAGATTCCGATATAACCTATTGTCTCTATTAAATCTTTTAAGTCCATAAATTCCTATTAGGCAATGATTGGCTCAGAAGATTTCTCCAGCTCAAATGCTTTATGTATAACGTGTACAGCCTTCTCCGCTTGCTCTACATTGATGATACAGCTAATCTTAATTTCACTGGTAGATATCATCTGTATATTAATCTTCGCATCAGACAGAGCCGTGAAGAGCGTAGAAGCTACTCCTGGTCTATTGAGCATACCAGCTCCTACTATAGATACCTTCGCTATGTTTTTATCAGCGATAACTTTAGTACCTTCGATATCTTGCAGAATCTCTTCGCAACTGGCTTTGGCAAGCTCAGCATCTTCAATAGGTACAGTGAAAGCTATATCATTAATGCCTTCACGCGGCACAGACTGAATAATCATATCCACGTTAATCTTTCTCTTACCTAGTTCGCTAAATACCTTACTAGCAATACCAGGTCTATCAGCCACGTTAAGTATGCCAATTCTCGCTTGCTTAATATCCAACGCTACTCCACTAACGGCTTTGGTTAATTCCATGTCTTTCATCCTTTTTATATTTACAACAGCAGTACCCTGATCAGCAGGATTAAAAGTATTTCTCACTCGAAGGTCTACGTTATATTTCTTAGCTAATTCTACAGAACGTGGGTGCAGTACCTTCGCTCCTAAACTCGCCAGTTCAATCATTTCTTCATAACTAATATAATCAAGCTTAGAAGCTTCTTTCACTAAACGTGGGTCAGTAGTGAAGACTCCATCTACGTCAGTATAAATATCACAACGTTTCGCCTTGAAAGCCACTGCTAGAGCCACTGCTGAAGTATCTGAACCACCACGTCCAAGCGTAGTCACTTCACCATCTTCAGTGATTCCTTGAAACCCAGCCACGACTACGATCTCACCTTGATCTAAATGCTTATCAATTCTGCCACGCTTAATCTCAGCTATCCTAGCTTTATTATGAGACTGCTCAGTAATACAGCCTGCCTGCCATCCAGTGAGTGACACAGATGGATGACCAAGCCTCTGAATACACATAGCGGTAAGTGCTATAGATACTAGCTCACCCGTCGCCAGTAACATATCAAGTTCGCGTCCGCGACAACCAGGACAAACTTGATTAGCCAAATCTACCAAAGTATTAGTAGTCTTACCCATCGCTGAAACTACTACGATAACGTTATAATTCTCAGCTTCCCTAATAGCAATCTTAGAAATACGCTCAATACATTCAGGATCAGCAACTGAAGTGCCGCCGAACTTTAGAACGAGAATCTCTTTTTTAGCTTTAGAAGTATTATTGCCCATTTGACCTATCTAAGGTCTCATTTTAGTAGTTTTCAAGCATAATTGCAGTAAAGTTAAGGTTTTTGTTAGCTCAACAAGCATCGACGACATGTACATACCTACAAGAATTGGTATTTAAGTTATCGAGTCGATGCGTAGTTTGAGCGAACAAAAAAGATTCGAGAAAAATCGAAGATTTTTTGAGACAAAAGTACTAACTTAAATTATTAACCCTAGGAATTATTGGGCTAGAAAATAATAACTAAATTGGTGTCAATCTTGCTTGCGTTCCTACCATCAATTCTCTTAGTGCTAGAGAACTTCTTAAGACTTGAATCGTTAGGAGTACAGGCCATCTTTCCTATAACATTGATCTTAAACGGAAAACAATCACCATCATCGGTAAGCAGTTCTCTTCCTTGCGCCTGTTCTAATGTGGCATCTAACTTAAGAATAAACAACTCATTGCGCTTAGCAAAAACCGTCGGATTAATAATCATATAGTCGTTCACTATGAAGCCAACTCTATCAGCCGTCTCGAAATCAGCTTCGCTGAGATTAGAAAGCTTAGTAGTATTATTCAATAATCTATAAGTAAACTGATAACCCAAGTAAGTACTACTAATATCCTTAATCACTAATCTGCGTTGAATAGAAGCTTTACCATTATCATGCACAGACCAAGCAGCTTCAACTCTATTACTCACCTTAGTTTCATTTGCAAGAATATCGGCTGAAATCGAATTACTACTCGGCACAAGAGCTGCACTGGTACCGCGTTTCACAAACTTGATATTAGTTAGAACAGCATCATTTAGACTAGACCCATCACAACGCGCTGAGTCAGTAGCTAATCTATCTCTATATTTCTTCAGGACAGTAGTACTATCTACTCCAGTAACACAGTCAGCTAACTCTGTTTTAATCTCTACTCCTGGACCTCCTCCTAGATCAAAATCAACCTGAGCTATATAAGTTTGGGTTTGACCCAACTTAATCAAATCAAAAATCACAGTATCTTTAGTTAAAAATCCTTCTAAAGAATTAATATCACTAGTAAGCGATAATTGTTTGTAACTAAATCTAGCAGTGTTTTTCTTAGCTACAACAATCGTTACTTCTATTGAATCTATAACCGCATCATTTGCATCTAGGACATCCCAAATCCCAGTTAAAGATTCAGCATTACTAACTGCAATCGCCTTAGCTCTAACGGCTCCCAGTCCCTCTGCCAATAATAAAAACACAATACATAGAGCTAATAATTTAGAGTTCATCATCAAGTCTATATAGACGCATTGTAAAGAAGATTGTTCCTTAACAGTCCTTTAATCAAACCCGTGCATAAGCTTGAATAGGGAGTAAGGGTATGACGGTGTTAAAGTCCTCAAATATTGGCAAGAAGCTAGATAGTTTGCCGGCAAGTTCGCCTGCTGTCACTAAGTTATTAAGTATTATTGATGATCCTAAGACCACTCGAGATGATATTCTTCAACTCGTCACTCTAGATCAAGTTTTATTTGCTAATGCTTTCAAGTATGCCAATTCTGCTGCTGTAGGCAGTTTTCGTAAACTGGAGTCTTTAACAGAGATAATCGATGTTTTGGGTTTTGGGATACTGAAAAACATTGCCATATTAACAGCATTACGTAGTGTTACTGTTGATAAAAAACTATGGTTCGAAGGAGTGTTTCTTGCCGTAGCAGCTAAAAGTATCGCCAAGAGACTTAATAAGGACAAGAATTACTGTGATGAGATTTTTATTGCAGCACTGATGCAGTCTTATGGAGTGTTTGTCTTAAGCCACTTCTATCCAGATAGTTACTCCGAGTTTAGATCTATCGCTAATTATCAGGAGCGTATTAGTAAAGAAAGAGAAGTGTTTGAAATGAGCCATCTAGATCTCTCTGCTGCCGTGCTTTTGGACTGGGGTTTACCTCAAAAGGTAACTCGTATCATTGCCAATCAAGCAAACTATAAAGACAAAGATACTGCAGAGCAAAATACCATCATTGAGCTAGCAAGATTTCTGCAAGGTATGGAAGCTAAGGGCGACGAAGAAATAAAATATCTTCTGAAAAGCAATCAGGAACTGCAAAGCAACCTGAGCAAACAAAAAATTGCTCTCTATATAGATCAAGAGTTCATTAATAAGCTATTCGACGAAGCGAAAGATTTAGTCAGCATTTAGAATATAAAATTACGACAATAATGCGTAATACACCTTGTAATCCTCAAGCAGTTTATCTATAATAACGCTTGTTATATAGAAATAGATAAGGAGACTTTTTAATATGAACAGACTATTTGCACCCCCAATCGTAGGTCCAAGTTTATGGATGGATGGCACTCTTGACCATAAGACCTCACTAAAGAACGTCGAAGGAATAAGGAGATTCCACGACCAGGCAAAGCCAGGTTCAGGAGTAGCTACTGTCAAAAGTCCCGATGGTAAGGTATTACAAAAGCTAAGAGGAGATATCACTATTGATGGTAGTGAAGGATCTGGTTATCAAGTAACCGTTGAGCAGCCAGATGGAAGAGGATCTAAAACCATAAACTTACACAGTGCTACTGACGGCAAAGTTTCAATAGGACATATAGGTGGCGGTCCTAATCCGGATAACAATGACAGGGGTCCACGTAGATCAGTTAATAGCGCTTATGCAGCAAGAAACGGTCATACTGATACCAGCACAATTAATCTAACACAACAACTGGACGTAGAAACTGCAAGGAGACTATCACTATTAGATTATCAAGAAGTAACTATAGACTTGAAAGATAGAAGTGATAGAGAATTCTCTGGCACGGGCACACTAATATTAGATACCGTTAATAGTAATCCTGCACAGGGTTACGTACGTTTTAGCGTAGCGGGTCTGACTGATAGGGATTTATGGTCTGACGATCTATCAGGAACCATAACACCTTCTACGGGAAATTAACGGAATTTATTTCTCACAATCATGGTTGATCTTTGAGTTTTGATGAGACTAAGGATTTAGTCAGTATTTAAACTAGTTCTTTCATAAAAATCAAATCAGTATCAGTCGTAGTTCCGACACTAAAATAATGACCACCTACTAGCTGGAATCCATAGCGTTCGAATACTCTATCTCTATAATTACCTTTCCAGACACCGGCATATAGCCGTTCATAATTCCTTATCTTTGCCCAGTCTATAAATTTATACAAAAGCCTTAAAGCAACTCCTTTACCTTTCACATTTTTTCTTACATATAAACGACGTAATTCAAAAGATTTTCTGCCTTGAGTATCCACTGGCAAACTACAAGGCCGACCTAATACATATCCTTGTAACTCTCTATCTAATTCAGCATAGAGTAAACAAGTATTAGACTGGGACAAATGATGTTCATAACGCTCTAAACTATAATCCTCTTCTAAATGATCAGCTAGATCTGAATCCGTATATTCATCTGAAAAAGCTTCAAGGAATAATTCTTTCCCAAACTCTGCAAGCTTTGCTGCGTCATCAAAATTTGCTTCTATGATTTGCAAATTATTACCTCTTAAAAATGGTGCTTGAAAGCAGGATTGAACTGCCGACCTCTTCATTACCAATGAAGTGC
>CAYPGT010000050.1:0-15103 GCA_964410425.1 uncultured Gammaproteobacteria bacterium | reverse complement strand
TTCTTCTTTTTCAACTTTCAGAAGCTGTGTATGCGGTCTACCAACAATAGTCTCTAACTGTTTTTTCTTAGCATCAAACATGATCTCATAAGCGACTATGGATTTGTCCTTATGCTGTGCATAAGCATTACCAGTGAGAATAGCGTTCTCTATAGAATTGTCTTCAGCGATATTTACTAGTATCTGTCGTGCTTTACCATAAATATCATCACTATGGATTTCAGCATAACGATCAATCCCTCTGGAGAAGACCGATAGCACATGCTTAGGTTTCTCATAGATTAAAGCATCAGCGAATAAATAATTAGGAGCTGCATCTTTGAGATAGAGCACTTTAACGTTATCGTAGGCCTTCATCATGTCCAGTTCAGGGAAGTAGAGTAATTCTTGTGATTCGATTCTCTGTGTATCAGTTAAAGCTACGACATTAGTAAGAAAATTAACATATTGGATATCATTATCATTCTTAAATTCAAGTTCCATAGCATTGGCTCTAATATTCACATCTTTGGAAATAAATTTAATTTGCTCTGATTCTTGCACATCACTAATGCCCTTATCAAGCAAGGCAGGATTAGTACTAGCTCGCGCAAAGCCCTTCCCTAAGTCTATCTCCTGATAAGTTGCAAAAATACTAGCTGGGCTTTTACCATAGATATCTGTTTGTACTAGGGCAGAATCATCTGCGAAACACTTCAGTACTGAGGTCTCGACATCAAGCTCCATTCTAGGTGTTTGAATACTGAGTTTCTCAGAATCCAATACAACACCCTGTTCAAACCTAGCTTTCATGGGCTTGCCCTCTTTATCAGAATCAATAAATACTCTTGGAGCATCTATCATGAACTCTCCTAGTTGGATTTTTACATTACCAATCAAGACAGAGTTACCGTCCTTATAATTTAATTTCTCTGCAGAGATAATCTTCACCTTATCGAGGCGGCTAGCTTTAGCTTGCACTCCTAGTGCAGTTGGTAATAATATGAACAGAAAAAATATTAGAATGAAATTTTTCACTTAGTACATTATATATCAGTTGATAATCTCGTCATTGCGAGCCGCAAAGCGGCGTAGCAATCCAGTCGAATTGTAGATTTATGACTGGATTCCGACCGTGATTCTACTCTGAATGCACATTCCCAAGAATCTCAGCCTGCTTAGTCGCAAAATCATAATTAATAGTGTCTGCGTAAATAGTGTTGGCTCCTTGAATAATATGCGGGTGTCCGGTAAACACAGCTGTCTGTGGACTTTTATCAGCTTTAGGCTTGATAACTAAATTATCAGAGAAGCAATTTAAGTTCTCTGCCTGAACGTTAACAGCACCATTAGCTTTCACTAAGCCGCTCTCATTAATAATTATTTGATTAGCAACTAGAGTCTGTGCAGCAGAAATAATTAATTTAGCGTTGCCTTCAGCGGTGACTGTCTGAGTTTGTCCTGACTCTAGGGTGATTTCATTAGCTGTAATATTAATCGGATTCGAGCCTGATTTCTTACTGAGACTAGCTTGCTGCTGACTAACAATAGACTTAAAGTCCTTATTAATTAAACCTTTCTGTCCAGCTATAACATAGCCACTATCGGAACTTAAGGTCCAGTTATCAGAGACTACGATAACTGGTAATTCTTCTCTAAACTTAAGCTTACCTGAGTGTATTTGATACTTACCATCGCTGGTTAGAAGTGAAACATTATCAAAGAGATTTACTTCTTGCTCAGCTTTGTTCAAGTTAGCAAAAGCAGAAGTAATAGTAAAACGAGGCTGCGCGTCTTTAGATCCCTTAGCAGGGGGATTAAAGAAAATCAATCGAGGATTAGTAACCTTAGCTTCGGTTTGTCCTGGGTCAGATTGCGTCTGATCAGCTTTGAGTGACCATTTGACACTATTGGTCTTCTCGTCTATCTGTTGAATTTCAAAATCGCCGATCTCGAATTTAGTATCAGTAACATTTTCAAAAATTTTACTGTTTTTAACTACTATTAAAGCAGAGATCGCACTATATAAAAAAAACACCAGCCCCAGAATTATAGGGGTCAGCATGATAATTTTTACCTTGTGCTTGCGATAGAAATCCACTTACTTAGGACTTAGTTCCTTTCAGTAGAACTAACGGTTTGCTTGTTAGTTAATTCTTGAAGTTGTTTACCTAAAGAATCTACTTGTGTCTGAATGTTTTTTGCAGTGCTCTTAAGTTTCTCATCAGTGAAACCTTTGAACTCGCGTATAGTATCAGACGCTTGATCTTTAAGCTCATCAAGTTTATCTCTTAAGCCACCAAGAAACTCAGCAGAATTTGCTTCGATATCTCTTCTTAGTTCACTTCCTGGTCTATCAGCTAAGAGTAAACCAGCAGCTATACCAGCCACTGCACCTAGGCCTAAACCAACAGCAAATTTAACTAAACCACTATCTTTATTATTGTTCATAAGACTAATTATACCCGATCGAGGGCGCAAGAATCTAGTGACCTAGTCATCCTTACAGGCTATACCTAACTAATATAAAATTTATTTCTTCTTTGAAGAAAACATATTAAGCAAACCATTAGTCAAAGCTGATCCTAGGTTTGAGACGTAGCTCATAACTTTACCAACACTGTCAGTGGCACTATTTAGTTTATTCTGAATGCCTTCAACATAGCTATTAACTAAATCAAGTAAGACTTTCATGGATTCTAATACTTTCGCAAGCTGCACTAGAACTGGGATGAAGAAACTTAAAAACACTATTGCACTTAGCGCAAGAAAACTTAAACTTACTACCAGAACTATATCTATAACGTTCATATCTATATTCATATCCTAAATTCTAGCTTGTTCCTTGCTCCCAGATGATAAATCTTCAGGATTAATTTTTTTGCGAGGGTTCTTTGCTTCTTCTCTTTCCTGCTTTAGTTTATCCTGAATCTGATTTAGCTTAGATTTGGCCGTCTTATAGCCTTCTGTAAGTTTATGATTAAGCTCCTTAGACAGAGTAAACACTAATCTACCTAAAGAAACACTTAGCCCAATACTATTATCAATCAAGTCTTTAGCACTTGCTGGTAACTTAGACATACGATTAAAAAAGGTCTTACCCGGAAGTGGCACTACTACTAAAGCCAGCATAAATCCGCTAATGATACCGAAGATAAAAAACAAAAATTTAAATATAATGGATAGTACTTTTAGCATAATCATTCTGTACAAGTTTTCAATGGTGGTTGAGGAATCAACTCGTCCATAGTTACTATCTTGTTATAGTCTACGACCTTCATTACATCACTGCGCTTAAGTTCTTGGGGATATTTATAACCACAAGAATGTAACACACTATTAAACTCATAAATCACTGCATTATGATAATTTGCGACTCTTGGAAATTTTTCTGCTACTACAAGTCCACGCTGTAACCATTTATCATGAGTAGCAATCCCTGCTGGGCAGTGGTTAGTATTGCATTTCAATGCGTGTATGCAACCGATACTTAGCATGAAACCTCTAGCTGATTGAGCTAGATCCGCTCCTAGAGCAAGTATGATAGCCAGGTCAGCACCAGTGATAATTTTACCTGAAGCTATTAATTTAATATCTTTTCTCAAACCAGCTTCTCTTAGAGCATTGTCTACAAACATCAAAGCATCTTTCAATGGATAGCCAAGGTAATCGGTGTGAGCCAGCGGAGCCGCTCCAGTAGCACCTTCTGCACCATCTACGGTAATGAAATCTGGCATCATACCAGTAGCTTTCATAGCTTTAATTAAATCGTGAACATATTCTTTGCGCCCTAAACAAAACTTAATGCCAATAGGTTTGCCACTTTTGTTCTGAAGATTGTCTATCCATCTGAGCATGCCTTCGTTATCTTCCCAGTCTGTATGTCGAGGTGGAGAGACTACATCTTGATCTTTTGGTACACCGCGAATCGCAGCGATCTCATCGGTAATTTTCTCTTTTGGTAATACTCCACCCTTGCCAGGTTTGGCTCCCTGAGAGAGTTTGATCTCAAACATCTTCATTTGTGGATGGCGAGCTAGGTCTAGGAATTTTTCTTCAGAGAAAGAACCATCAGGATTTCTTACACCAAATTTACCAGTACCAATTTGCATCACCACATCAGCACCACCTTCGAAGTGATAGTGCGAAGCACCGCCTTCGCCAGTGTTGTGATAGAAGCCACCTTGATTAGCTCCGTGGCTCAAAGCCAATACAGCATTCTTACCTAGAGCACCATAAGACATAGCGGAGATATTAAATATTGAAGCTTCATAAGGATAGCGACGACGCGCACCGATGATCACACGATGATCATAGTGAGACTCTTCCTTAGTGGGGTTGATCGGGAAATGACTATGTCTCACGAGCATAGTGCCAGGCTTATCAAGATCCTTCTTAGTTCCAAAAGCTACAGTGCCAAGTTGTCCTTTAGCGTGAGCATAGACCCAAGTTCTGATATAACGCGGGATGGGACGATCAGAACGTTCATCATGAAACAGATACTGTCTTAATTCTGGTCCAATAAACTCAAGTGCGTAACGCAAGAAACCAATGACCGGGAAATTACGCTTGATAGCATGTTTGGTTTGCAGTACATCATTAATGCCCACAGCAATAATGAGGCCAACAACAGAGACTATAATAATCCCACCCATATTATCCAAGGCATATAGAAGGTTCATGTAGTTAATTATTCCCGCTAAAATATAGGTATATTGACCTAAGTTGTTTGATCTTATCTTGTGTTAAGTTTTGAACCCCGACTCATCCATAATTTACAACAAATTCCCCAGAAACCTCGCTGCCGGTATCAGCCAAACTTGAGCTTCATTGATATCTGGCAAGCGTTTGTGAGTATCACCATTGAGATGCACCTGGAAGGCATAGGGAATCGAAAACTTGCTGAGCAAATACTTAAGACTAGGGTCTAATTCTTGTTCTGTTTCTTTAACTTCTATAGCTACCAGTGGTCGTTTCTTTTCGGTGATAATAAAATCCACTTCGCGCTTCTCAGTGTCTCTAAAATATCTAAGCTCATATTCTTTGCCTTGTACATCAAGAAACCAATGAGTAAGTCTCAGCAAGTGCAGAGCAACTAAGTTCTCAAACCTAGCTGAGGTCTTCTCTACTCGAGCCCAATCCCATAGATATAACTTTTGTTCTTTTTTTACTGCTTTAATTTTAGGTGCGCCAAAGGGTGGGACTCTGAATGAGACATAGTTCTTGTCAAAAATATCTATCCATCTTGCTACTGTTCTAAAGTTTAATTCTAAATCCTCTCTCAAACTGTTAACGGATAAAGGTGAACCTATAGTTCTTGGTAACTCATCATAAAGATCTTGGATCTTATCAATTTGAATAATATTTTCCAGATTACGAATATCTTCTCTAATCAATCTATGTCCGTAACTTGCTCGCCATCTATTAGCTTCCGTTTCTGAATGCGAAAACAAAGGTTCGGGAAAGCCACCGTAGTGCATTAAATCTTCAAGTGCTTTTTGGCTAGAAGCTTTACTAGGAACGGATTCCATGGATAGCATTTGCTCTAATGTTTCAGCAGCTCTAGTATTTAAAAGTTCAGCTAAAGTAAAAGGATGTAAGCGATGAAAATAGTATCTACCTTGTAATGAATCCCCACCCCTGTTATAGAGATCTAATTTAGCGCTACCTGTGACTAAAATTTTATGTTGCTTGTGATATAGATCGTATTTGCCCTTAAGCCAATTTCTCCAGCGAGCATATTTATGAATCTCATCGAAAACCCAGAGTTTAGCATCTTGATCTAAATCACCCTTCCTAATCAGCTCTTTGTGATAATCATCGTCCCAATTATAGTAAGCGCCTTTGCTTTTTTTAAGTAGTTCTAATGAGAGCGTCGTCTTACCACATTGACGTGGCCCCGCAAGCATAACCATCTTCTTACTAAGATCCTGAGAAATAACTTTCTCTATGCGCCTGCCGTTAGCCATATCAATAATATACCACTAATTTGTAGTCTATTACAATAAACCCCGGGGTTTATTGTAGTGCTGTATAAAAAACACTAAATATTTAGCTAAAAAAGCCTTTAATGAGGCTTTTCGCTATAATAAGCCCCATGCGTAGATCCGACCACAGCACTCGTAAAGAATTACAAGAAGCCCAAAAACCCCTAGAGGCTAGTTGGGGCTTTGAGACACGTTCCATCCTAGTAGGGCAAGCGCCAGATCCAGCTACTGGAGCTACAACTTTTCCTATTTACCAAACAGCTACTTATACTCAGGCTGGCATCGATGACAATAAGGGTTACTGTTATTCACGTACAGGTAATCCAACGCGTACTGCTTGTGCTGAAGTGATAGCGTCTCTTGAGAGTGGTACTTATGCTGGCATCTATCCATCGGGGATAGCAGCGATACACTCAGTAATGCAGATTTTCAAACCAGGAGATCATATTATTTCTTCTTCTGATTTATATGGTGGGGCACATAGGCTCTTCGATCAAATCATGTCAGCGATTGGTTTAGAGTATTCTTTCGTAGACGCACGTGATATCAGTAAAATTATTGCTGCTATTAAACCTAGTACTCGTTTAGTTTGGTTAGAGTCTCCGACTAATCCGTTGATGAGGCTGTGTGATATAGAAGCTATTGTTAAGGCTATCGCTAAGGTTAATATAGAGCAAAAGCGTAACGCTGAAACCCGTATCATGATTGGCTTTGATAATACTTTTGCTAGTCCTTATTTACAGAGACCCTTAGAGTTAGGAGTAGATATAGTGGTGCATTCGGGCACTAAATATCTTGGTGGACATTCTGATGTACTCATTGGTGCCATTGTTGTTAAAGATCCTGTGTTAGCTGAGAAGTTTACTTATAATCAAAACGCTACTGGTTCACTAGCTGGTCCTTTTGATTGTTGGATATTGATGAAGGGTATGAAGACACTTGCTGTGCGCATGCGTCAACATCATAGTAACTGTATCGCTGTGGCTGAGTGGCTTGAGAAGCATCCTAAAGTTGCTCAAGTATTTTGTCCAGCGCTGCCATCTAATCCTCAGTATGAACTCTATAAAAAACAAATGTCTGGTTATAACGGTATGTTGTCATTTGAGTTTAAGGGTGATATAGAACAGGTGAAGAAACTTGTCAGCTCTACTAGAGTGTTCCAGTTAGCTGAGTCGCTTGGTGGTGTAGAGAGTTTGATAGGACATCCTGCGACTATGACGCATAAGGCAGTTCCAGCAGAGCGTCGTAAAGAACTTGGCATCAATGATAATTTAATTAGATTGTCTGTTGGTATAGAGAACGTCGAAGATCTAATTAAAGATTTAGAGTGGGCGTTTGGGCAGGTTTGAAATATAAGAGGCTGTCCGATATACCATAAATTAGATGTAATAATGCTAATTTATGGTATATAATAGAAATATGGCTTCTGTTAAACGGTCTATTAACTTGCCGAAGGATTATAGTGTCTTCCTTTTCGGCCCAAGACAGGTTGGTAAAAGTACCCTCCTTCATCATAGCTTTCATAAAGAGGAAACAATAGTATACGACCTTTTAGATATTAATCTGATCAGGAAATTAGAAACTAATCCTAGTATTTTTTTCGATGATCTTAATTCACGAGACTGGAAAAAATATAAATATGTAGTAATTGACGAGGTGCAAAAGCTTCCATGGATTTTAGATGAGGTACATAGAGCTATTGAATCACTAAAACATCCACCATATTTTATACTAACTGGATCAAGTGCACGCAAATTAAAAAAATCTAAAGCTAACATGTTAGCTGGAAGAGCTATCTCCAAATCACTATATCCATTTATCTATGATGAAATCTCTTCAATTCCTGACCAGGCTTTTTCATTATATAAAACACTGGAGTATGGTTCATTACCTAAAGTTTATTTTACTTATGATGAGAATTTGAAATTCGAAATTTTACAAACTTACACCAATACATATATAAAAGAAGAAATAAAGGAAGAAGCCTTGGTACGCAATCTTGGAGCATTCAATCATTTCCTTCTGCTCGCTGCAAATGAAAATGGCAATGTTTTAAACTACTCGAATATTTCTCAAGATGTGGGAGTCAGTTACAAAATGGTGAAAGAATATTACCAAATATTACTGGATACCTTAATGGGCTTCATGCTAATGCCAATCCAAAAATCAGTTAGGCAGCAAATTTCAAAAAGCCCTAAATTTTATTTCTTTGATACTGGCGTACAAAGAGCGTTAGCAGAAAAACTACAAGCTCCATTAATTAAGGGTACAGAAGACTTTGGTAAAGTTTTTGAACATTGGTTGATTAAAGAGATTATTTATAAAGCGGATTACCAAAGAAAAAATTATAATTTTTCATTTTATAGAGTGAACGATAATATAGAAGTGGATTTGATTATTCAAAAACCTACAGGCGAGATGATAGCTATCGAAATCAAAGCAAACGATAACCCTAAAGTAAGTAAGCTAAATGGTCTTAAATCTTTCGCTAAAATTTTCCCAGAAGCTAAACTTATATGCGCTTCATTGGTGACCAATCCAAGAAAATTAGACTCTGGGATTGTAATTATGCCTTGGGAGGAAGTCCTCGAGATGATTTAATCAAAGATCTAGAGTGGGCGTGGTTTAGCATTCGCTAATCGCCCAGTAACAGCCTCTAAGTCTTGTTTTTGTGCCATATTAATTGAAAAGTCACTGTTACCAAGTTTAGATTCTAAGCTTTGCCCAGTGCTATTAAAGTGATAGGTAAAACCAGTCTCAGGCTGAGTGAGCAATAAATCATAATAACTTATACTTGAACCATTTGCATATGTTCTTTGAGCTTTAAACTCAAAAGTCTCTTGACCAAATTCTACTGAACCTTCAGTTTCAGTTCCTGATCTAGACAGATCTTGTCTGATCGGCTGACTGGTTTTTACGGTGATATCTGCATCTTGAAGGTAGGTTAGATTCTCTAGAATCGATTGCTTCATTGTAGATCCATGATTAAGAGTTAAATATTCTGAAGCAAGATTCGCGTGTGATTTTACAAATGCTCCCAACCACTGAAAATATGAACTGAAGCGATTTAATTCCGGGGCTGATAGTGTTCGAATCACTTCGTCTTTTAGTCGACGTGATAATGCTGCTTCAGCCAATTCAATATCACTATCAAGGCTCTTGCCTGCTTTAGCGTAAGTCAGAGCTTTCTCCAATATTTGAGGATACAAAGGTTGAAAATAATTTGCTAGATTTATGGCTGACATATATTGATCTACTTATTGTAAACAAAATATTCCTCAAGATCAATTGGTATAGATAAGTTGGTGAGTATTTGCTTTATATCACTCCTGATGGATACCCTCTTAGCTGCTCAACGGTATATACCATGTTACTAGGCCATCGAATTCTCTGGATATTTTTTGCTTCTAAGATATTGACAAACTTTACCCAGTTTTGATTAGCAATGCTGATTTTCCCTGTTTTAGCTTTAGCTTCATCACTGCGGCGTGGTAGAATCAATCCTTGAAAGGGTTGTGTAATAGAAGCAATTCTGCGAATTAATTGATCAGCGTCTTCAAGGTCGTCAGTTTTAAGTTTTGCTGTGGCGAGAAAATTGCCCTTCCCCCAATCCATTTCAGTAATGGGTTCGAGTAAGCCATTTGGCATGAGGGGTGTTTTAGAAGACTTGCTAACTCTTCGTTGTTGCATGCCTGCATGAACAGCCGCCATCTCAGGATCGCCAGGATATCTTCTCAACCCTCTTAAGAATGCTTGTCTAAAAGCTATACTCACGATAATAGTATTGTATCAATACCTTATGAAAAAGGCTCATCATTTGGGAAATTCGGCATTAATAGGGTATCTTATATTCCTCTCATATTATGATATACCATAATCATTTGGTTGAAATCTGCTAAGATTATGGTATATCATAATCATGGGCAATTTTAAGCGAGATCATTATCTAGGGAAAATTAGACCTTATATAGGTCAACCAGAGCTAATTAAAGTTATTACGGGAATGCGTCGTAGTGGTAAGAGCTATCTCCTTAAACAAATTATCGATCTAATTAAAGAAGAAAATAAAAAAGCAAACATTCTATTTATAGATAAAGAATCTCTGGATTTTGCGGAAATTAAAGATTACTTAGCACTGAATGAATATGTCAAAAAAAATCTAGATGCAAAGTTAAAAACATATTTATTTGTTGATGAAGTTCAAGAAATAGAAGAGTGGGAGAAAGCAGTTAGATCTTTACACAATACTAAGGAGATTGATATTTATATTACTGGTTCTAATTCAGATACACTTTCTTCTGAGTTGTTTACTTATTTAACTGGTAGATATATTGAGATCCCTGTTTATACTTTGAGCTTTACTGAATTTCTTAAATTCCGTAGTGATAAGGTACAAGATTTAGATTCGGAGTTTGATAACTATCTTCGTTATGGTGGTTTGCCAGTAATACATCGCCTGGAACTCAGTGAGGAAGTGAGTTATGGGATAATTAGATCGATCTATGATACAGTCTTGCTTAAAGATGTTATCAAAAAATATGAGATTAGAAATGTTGTTCTATTAGAAAATATTTGTTTGTTTGCTTTTGATAATATAGGATCTAATTTATCTGCTGCAAATATTTCTAAATTTCTTAAATCACAAAATATTTCAGTAGGTAACGATACCATTCAAAATTATTTAAATTATATTTGCAATGCTTATTTACTACATAAGGTCAAAAACTATGATATCCAAGGTAAGAAAATCTTTGCTATCAATGATAAATATTTTGCTAATGATATTGGTATCAAAAATGCTGTGCAAGGTTATAGAGAAGGTGACATCTCTGGTCTTTTAGAAAACATTGTTTACCATGAGTTACTTTATCGAGGTTATCAAGTATATGTGGGTAAATTAAATGATCTTGAGGTAGATTTTATTGCTCAAAAACGTGATAAAAAAATCTATATCCAAGTTGCTTTTATTCTAGAAAATAAGGAAACTTTAGAAAGAGAAGTTCGCCCTTTATTGAAAATTCAAGACAACTATCCCAAATATCTTGTTACTATGGACAAAACCTTTAAAGCAAATTATGAAGGTATAGAGAGGATTAATATTATAGATTTTTTAATGGAAGCTAACTTACAATATTAGTATATATGATCAGTCCTGCAGAATTTAAGTCGCGCCGCCAGAAAATCCTCGATTACCTCAAGGATAAGAGTGACAGCGATGGCAAGGCATACCGTTGTGTATTAAGAAGTGGCACTGAGAAAACCTTCTCTAACGATGTGCATTATCCTTTCAGGGTAGATAGCGACTTCTACTACTTAACAGACTTCCGTGAACCTGATGCTATCTGTGTGCTTGATCCGCATTCTGATAACCCTTTCACTCTCTATGTGCAACCAGTAGATCCTAAGCATGAGATCTGGGACGGTCCTAGAGAGGGTGTTCAAGGTGCTAAGAAAAACTTTCATGCTGATGCCGCTTACGAGCACGATGAATTTAAGGATGGTGAAGAGCTAGATGCCAGTGAACTTATACATTCTCTTAGATCTATTAAATCAGCAGCAGAGATAGAGCTGATGAAACGCTCAGCAGCGATTGCTATTCAGGGGCATCGTGTGGCTAAGGAAATGATCACACCAGGGATCTACGAGTATGAGCTAGAAGCCGTTCTCAATCAGGTGTTCAGGTCTCAAGGTGGCAGTGGTTGGGCTTATCCGTCGATAGTAGCTTCAGGAGAGAACTCTTGCATACTACATTACATCAAGAATAATAAGATTATTCAAAAAGATGATTTGATACTAATAGACGCTGGTGCGGAGTATAACTATTACGCCAGTGACATCACTAGAGTGCATGCAGCTAGTGGCACTATGAATCAACAGCAACAGGATATCTATGATCTAGTAGTAGAAGCACAACGTCAAGCTATAGCATCAATTAAACCTGGTGGTAGTTTACTAGAGACTCATGAGATAGCTGTAGAAGTTATAACTAATGGTTTAGTCGAACTTAAATATATTCGTGATAGGCATGATCCTGAACAGCTTAAGAAATATTACATGCACAGCACTGGTCACTCATTGGGGATAGATGTGCATGATGCTGGTGTCGATAAGAAGACTACTAAGTATGTGCCGGGGATGGTTTGCACCGTTGAGCCTGGAATCTATATCAGAGATAAGAAGATAGGTGTGCGCATAGAAGATGATGTGCTGGTTACCAAGGATGGTTGCGAGAACTTGACAGAGGCTTTAGAGAAATAAATAATGGTTAAGCTCTTAAATAAATATTTTGGTGAATACGGTGGGCAGTTTGTGCCAGAAACGCTGATGCCGGCGCTAGAAGAGTTTGAAGCCTGCTTTCTTAAGTATAAGGATGATGCAGAGTTTAAGGCAGAATTAATTAACTACTTAACTAATTATGTTGGTAGACCTACGCCGCTCTATTACGCTAAATCACTTACCAAGCATCATGCTGGTGCCAAGATATATCTCAAGCGAGAGGATCTCAATCATACTGGTGCTCATAAAATTAATAATGCTATAGGACAGGCGCTGCTTGCTAAGCGGCTTGGTAAGAAGCAGATAGTGGCTGAGACTGGTGCTGGTCAGCATGGAGTAGCTACAGCTACAGCTTGTGCGCTGTTGGGCTTAGAGTGCAAGGTTTTTATGGGCAAGGTTGATATTGCAAGGCAAGCTCCTAATGTATATCGTATGGAATTAATGGGAGCAGAAGTTATTCCAGTAACTAGCGGTAGCCAAACTCTGAAAGATGCCACGTCAGAAGCAATCAGATACTGGGTTAGCAATGTAACTACTACGCACTATATTATCGGTAGTACCGTAGGACCACATCCATATCCTACAGTGGTAAGAGAGTTCCAGAAAATTATTGGTGAAGAAGCTAAAGAACAAATCTTGAAATTCGAATCAAGATTACCAGATTATATAGTGGCTTGTGTCGGTGGTGGCTCTAATGCTATGGGAATCTTCCATCCGTTTATAGAGGACGCTAGAGCTAAGAAACTAAAACTTATTGGTATTGAAGCTGCTGGAGAGGGTTTGGAGACTGAGAAGCATGCAGCTTCTCTCACTAAGGGTAGACCAGGAGTTTTGCATGGTGCTAAAAGTTATTTATTGCAAGATGATTATGGTCAAGTTCAAGAAGCACATAGTATCTCTGCTGGTTTAGATTATCCTGGCATAGGTCCAGAGCACAGTTACCTTAAAGATGCTGGCTTAGTGAAGTATGATTCTGTTACTGATGATGAAGCCTTGAAAGCATTTAAGTTACTCTGCAAGATAGAAGGTATAATCCCAGCTCTAGAAAGCTCTCATGCCCTAGCTTATTTAGAAAAACTAATTCCACAGACTAAGTCTACAGATATAGTAGTTGTAAACCTCTCCGGAAGAGGAGATAAGGATTTGCAGACAGTAATTCAAACAAAATAGAGAATACATTTTCGCAAAACCGATGCCCGTTAATCGTCATTGCTGTAAGGATTACGGGTATCGGTTTGCTAAGTTGACATCGATGCTTACAGCACGAATCACACTATATCAATTAATACTATCTATTATAAATTAATCAGAGTCTGTAAAATCTCATCCGATCTCTGCACCGTAGTTGCATTGAACTGCAGACCTCTTTGGAAGGCGATTAGCTCAGCAAACTCATTAGCAACGTTTACGTTGGAAGACTCAAGTGAACCTGATACCACGCTAGTGTTGGCGATAGAAGGGGCATTCTTGTCGAAAGGTCCTCCTAGAACTGAAGTAGCTGGTTCGCCAGAGTTAGATGATTGTAGATAACGATTACTACCATTGTTGGTTAAGCCATCTGGATTGGTGAAGTTAGAAATTAAAAGCTTCCCTAACATCATCTTCTCTGACGAGGCTCCAAACACTGCTAGAGCACCATCTTTGCCGATAGAAAAACTAATACTTTCTTTTTCAAGAGTTGGATCTTGATCATAGAGAAAGTTGGGTACTTTAATAGTGTCATAGAGACTACTAACATCGCCCAGTGACATATACTGGAAATCATCATTGGCAACAGTTATATCACTACTTGTTTGAGTAGTAGCTGCTGATCCCAAAAATATCATAGTATCGCTGGTCGCTGTCGCTGCATCATAATCTATGTTTTGGAATACATCTTCTACTGAAGTAACACCAGGTTCAAGTCTCAACCTAAGCTGAATTGTATCACCGCTAGTGTTAGTCATATTGATGCTGAGTACATTGTCAAGAACTTGTGCATCAGTATCTACTGCAGCAGTGAATGTTTTAGCAGCAGTAGTTAAGTTCGCATCATTGAAGGTGAAGAGTAGTTTCCCATCATCTCTTCTGCTGACAGTTAGTTTGCCAGGAGTTGACGTGGTAACACCCGTAGCCGAGTCTACAAGACCGCCTCTGACGCTAATCTCTGATAATTTACTAGCGTCAAATGCTGGTGCAACGCCACCGCCACCAGTCGTAGTGCTAGGAGTTGGTACTGCTAAATTAGGTGAAGTTCCACCGTCAGTTGGATATATAGTCGGAGAGCCAGCTGGACCAACTGTTTGGTCTGAGAAATAAGTTACCGCACTGTACCCAGATATAGATTTGATCTTGCCTGTACCGTTATCGTATAAAGTAGCTCCCATTACTTTAGATCCGTCTGCAGTTACTAAATTACTCTCAGAATCAAGTAAGAAGTGTCCATCTCTGGTGTATTCTGGATTGGTTAGAGTACCACTACCTTCTTCAGTAGAGCTTGATACTACGAAAAATCCGCTGCCAGACAAGGCTAGGTCTGTTGCTAAGCCAGTGTTTTTAAGACCACCTTGAGAAAATATAGTGTTAACATCGCTGAGCTTCAGTCCAGTGCCGATTTGAATTGGATTACTACCACCCTTAGTTGATGATGCTGATGAAGAGGGTCTGAGAATATTGTTAGTCTCTTCGGCGAAGTGTACGCTAGAGCCCTTAAAACTTGTGGTGTTAACGTTAGCAATATTGTTCGCGATAACAGATATGGCATTCTGTTGAATGGTTAGCGCGCTTGCTGCTGTGAATAACGATGGGATTGGCATTTTTTTCTCCTTTGGTACTAAGTCAGTTCGCCCTTATCTTTTGAGGGCTAAAGTCGTTTCAAGTAA
>CAYPGT010000049.1:0-15670 GCA_964410425.1 uncultured Gammaproteobacteria bacterium | reverse complement strand
GCTGACATAAATATTTTAGAGAACTCTTTAGACCTGTGTCCAATGGGATGTTTAGCGAGAGCTTGCAATACCGTCTCTGGTACTGGCGTTGGTCCTGGGATCATTAATAATTCTTTTTCGCGCATGTGGCTATTTTAGCAAGTTAAATTAAGATGCCCTTTGAGTATGGAAAGTTTTTAGAAGAATAAATTATTAAGCATCAGCAAAGGCTGGTCATCTGCTGTTGTGACTTGAATAGTTAGGTGACATCAGAGTAATCTGTAAATCCTGGACTTCCATATTGTCCAAGTGTTTCTTCCGGAGACTCACCAACAGTAGGCTCTTTATCCCAGATTACTTGGTAAGGAGTTGTCTCATTTCCGAGTTCTACTGGAGGTGATGCTAAGTCTTGAGGTCTAGGCTCAGTAGTAAAAATAGATGGTGCATCGAGGTAATCTGCAGATCCTGAACTTCCATATTGTCCAAGTGTTGCTTCCGAAGACTCCTTAGTAGACCCTCCCCAAATTGACATAGGTACCGCTGCTCTTGAATCTGGAGTTGCTTCTGAAGGCTGAGGAACTGGTGATGAACTAGCTCTAGCTCCCCTCTCACCAAACGGAGATCTCGCTATGCTTGCAGAAAAACTTGGGATACCCATAATCAATAATTATAATATAAAATAATAAGTAAGTACATTATATTTTAAGGTAAGGGTCTTAATCCCCTGATTTGCGTTACTTTAAAACAAATTCCCTTCCCACATTAAATCTAAAAATTCTTTATACGGATAAATCATGATTTCAATATTTTCATCTATAACTACTTTTCTTTTTTTATCATCAAGGCTTACTATAATCGCATTTGCCTTAGGATGTCTTTTTTTGAATTCAATTAGAGATTTCAATTCTTTTTTTTGAACTTGTTTGGAAATTTTTACTTCGATTGCAAAATCAGCTTGGTTAATAATGAAATCAACTTCCAAATTATTTTTCACGCGCCAAAAATATATATCAAAAAACTTTTCTTTGAGATCTTTATAAGCAATCATTTCCATAAGAATAAAGTGTTCAAATGCATGTCCTGCTTCATCGCCTTTAAGGTCTAAAAAAGTTTTCTTACTTAAAAAGCTTGCAAGCCCAACATCAGCTAAATAGAATTTGGACGTAGCTCTTATAGCATCTCTGGATTCATTACCTACAAAAGGATGAACATAGTAACCCATTAGGGTATCAACTAATATTTGGTAATATTCTTTAACCGTCTTAGCATCTACACCACAGTCTCTAGCGATGTTTGAATAATTTGTAAGTTCGCCATTAGAATAAGCAAATATATCTAAGAAACGTGCAAAGCTTTGTAAGTTACGTACTAAAGCCTCTGCTTGAATTTCTTCTTTAATATATTCTTCTACGTAGGAGTTTAAGGATCTGCGGTAGTTTTTGGATAAATAATGTGATGGTATCAAACCAGAATTAAGAGCACGCAATAAATCAAAATCCTCAATCTCTCTTGTACACAAAGGAGGCATATGAAAGCTCCAGGCTCTTCCTCCTAATAAATTGGCTGCCCCTCTTCTCAGCTTGCGTGCACTAGAGCCACAAAGAATAAAATATGCAGAACTATTTTCAATCAACCAATGAACTTCATCAAGAAGATCGGGGATCTTCTGTATCTCATCAATAATAACTGGATTTCTCAATTCAGATTCATTGATTGCAAGAAGTTCTTCTCTGAGCGAAGAAGGCTCTTTAAGATATTTGGTAAAAACATCCTTCTTTAAAAGATCTATATAAATTGAATTTGGAAAGTTCTTTTTTAAGTAAGTAGATTTTCCAGACTTTCTTAAGCCCCATAAAAAAGCGCTTTGTTTAGGTTCAATGTCAATTTTTAGTAATCTTTTGAAGTCCATGTAAACTAAAGTCCCATAATCGTTGATATTGTAACATTATTTCTAGAAAAACTAGGAGTGTAGTCCTTAAAATCTGGAATTTTAAGGAGCCCATTCCCTGTTATCTTATGGATAAATAAGTTTTAATCCCTTGATTTGCGCTACAGATCTTGATATTTTCCCCAAGCTTTTCAAGATTAGAGTGATGTGTAATAAGTTTCTGAACTTTTATTATTCCAGAGCTAATTAACTCTAAACTTTCTTTTAAGTTACTAAGATTAGGAGAGTAACTTCCTAAAACAGTTAGCTCTTTATAGTAGATATCATTGTTAGTAAATGCTTTGCTGGTATCAGCGACACTGGAGAATACGACTATCGTAGCGCCGTTACGAGCATGTTTACTAGCGAGGTCTATAGTTGCAGAAGATCCAGCGCAGAGAAATATATAATCAAAATCATCTTCTTGTAATGATGACACTGTTTTATTAAAGCCCAATTCTTGAGCTAGTTTTAATCTACTTTCTATTAAATCTAAGCCTGTTACTTCTGCTTTGGGTGAGTAATGTTTTACCACTTGTCCCATGATAAGACCGATAGAACCTAAGCCTATTACTAGAACTCTAATACTGGATTGCGACGTCGCGCCTGCGGCGCTCCTCGCAATGACGCCTTGACTCCGTTGAGCGTTGAGCATTGAGCGTTGAGCTGCCTTTAGGCAACATGCCACTGGTTCTACGAAACTTGCTTCTTCGTCACTAAGATGTTTAGGAAGCTTATGGACAGTGTGTTTGAGGTGAGCTTCGCTGAGTTCTAAATACTCACAAAACGCACCTGGATTAAAGTTTGTAGTTTTGAATTGACTGCAGAGACTTTCTTGACCTTTAAGACAGTAATCACATTCTAGGCAAGGTACATGATGAGAGGACATGATGCGATCACCAATTTTTAGTCCATATCTAGAACTCATCTCTGCTGAGATCTCATCTATCAGTCCTACCATCTCATGACCGAGTATAGTTCCTGGCTTAACCAATCCTTGATTGAGTTTGAGCAAATCTGAACCGCAAACTCCTACTCCTAAAACTTTGACTATGGCATTGTTGTTTTTAAGATTAGGTTTGGCTACTTCAGTTGTTTGTAGGTATGAACTTTCTGTAGCTTGCGGATTGTAAATTAGTGCTTTCATGCTTTTTGACTAAGGATGCTAAAGCCTCTATTAATAAGGGGTTGGCTTTAGGCAGGCGTGTAACCTGAAACTTAACTATATCATTTTCATGGGCTAGATCTCTATACTGCATGCCGATCTCTTCTATAGTCTCGATATGATCTCCAACAAAGCTTATAGGAACTACAATCAAATGCTTCACACCATCTTTTCCAAGCTTTTTGATAGCAGCATCTGTATAAGGTTCTAACCATTTAACTGGTCCCACTCTGCTTTGATAAGAGATAGACCAACTGAGATCATATAATTCAGAACCTAGTTTATTTTTATAGTTTCTTAGATTCAGGTTATCAGCTACTTTCTGTAGCACTAAGCTAACACAATCTTCGATTTGTTTTTGGTAAGGATCTCCTTCCTGAATGTACTTCACTGGTAAACCGTGAGCAGAGAAGAGTATATGAGTAGGGGCTTGGGACTTTTTGAATAGGCTCTTAGCTTTCAATAAGTTTTCTAGACGTTGTGCTATAAGCTCGATGAAATGAGGATTGTCATACCAGGCTTCTACGTATTTGACTTGTACTTTAGGTGTGAAACCAGTTATATCAAAAAGTTCTTTACATTCAATAATACTAGAACCTGAAGTCGCTAGTGAGTATTGAGGATAGAGAGGTATTACAGTCAGTTCCTTAATCCCGTCTTGTTCCATTTCTTTAAGGGCGTCTTTAAGGAAGGGGTAGGAGTAGCGCATCGCAATGTATACTCGATATTCCTTGCCCAACTTTTTTTCTAGAGCTTTGGCTTGACATTGTGTCTCAAACAGAATCGGTGAATAGCCTCCTATCTTTTGGTAATTATGAGCTACCTTACGCGCCCTTCTAGAAGAGATAAATTTAGCTAATTGACTTTGATAGGGTTTCAAAAATTTAGGTAATTGAATAATATAAGGATCATTAAAAAGATTGAAGAGAAACCCTTCCACTTCTTGATTGCAGCAGGGTCCACCCATTTGTAGTAATAATACGCCTTTCACTATGCATTTTATTATAGCGTGAAGCTAAATCAGATTAAGTTTGTTAGTATAATGGATCGTTATGCACCCCATCGCTATACGCGGAGCTACCACTGTTACTAAAAATGATGCTGAAGAAATTAAAACAGCATCCGTAGAGATGACGCGTAAATTAGTAGAAGAGAATGAAATTAAACCTGACGATATTATTATGGTTTTTCTTACTATGACCGTAGATCTTACTGCCTATAATGCTGCTTCTGCCATTAGACTAGGACTTAATTGGCAAGATGTGCCGTTTTTTACTTCTCAAGAACCTAGCATTGATGGAATGTTGCCTAAATGTATTAGAATTCTGGTTCAGTGCCATAGTAATAAGAGTAAATCTGATGTAAAGCATGTTTATTTAGGAGAAGCAGCGAAACTTAGACCAGATCTAAAAGATAAGTAATAAATTATGCCAGTACAATTATTTACCATTCCAAATTTTATTTCTTTTTTTCGCGTATTCCTTATGGTGTTTGCTTTTGGATATTTTTTATCCAATCATAATCAGTGGTATTTTTTGGTTTTAACTATCATAGTTATTTCCCTTGATGCAGTAGATGGAATTATTGCTCGCAAGTTAAATCAGACTAGCTTGCTGGGAGCGAAGATAGATATTTTAGCTGACAGAATTACCGAGTTAGGATATTGGTGGTTTTTTGCTTTCCTTGGCTTACTTGGTTATTGGGTTTTTTGGTTTTTTCTTTTACGTGGAGTAGTGGTAGATTATTTAACTAGAAATCAAGATGCTCCTTTGGGGCATACTTGGCTGCGCTCTAGCCGCTTCATGAGAGGAGCATATGGAACCCTTAAAACTCTAAGTTTTTGTTTGTTGATAATTGCTCCTGATTATGTTTCTATGGGATTTAATTGGACACATGGCATAGTTTACTTAACAGTAGTAATTTGTAGTTTGAGAGCCTGGCCAGTAATTTCTAGTAGTATTTCAGTTAAATCTAAGATATAGTAGAGTGATGATCTCTTCACAATTTGTCGGTAAAACTTATGCTTCAGTAACTTATGAAGTTGGTCGCGAAAAATTAAGAGAGTTTGTTATTGCCATTAAGGCAGATCGAGAGAAATTTAAGGATATAGTACCTCCTACCTTCCCTGTAGTTTATGGTCATGGATTGCTTTGGCAAGTTCTTTTTGATCCTGAACTGAAGCTCAATCTTAGTAAATTAGTTCATGGTGAACAGGAGTTTATTTATCATAAACCCGTGAGAGTAGGAGACACCATTACTAGTGGAGCGCGTATTGAGAAGATTTTTGAGAAAGGTCCTCATGATTTTGTGGTTTTAGTTTCCGAAGCCTTTAATCAAAACAATGAAAAAGTTTGTGATTCAATTTGGACTTTTATTTTACGAGGTGGTAACGATAAGGATTTTACCTTACAAGAAAAGCTAATGATGAAATTAGTGAGTATTCTGCCTCCTTGTCCTAGAGCCCGAGCTAAACAGCAAAAAGCTTTGGATGATCTAATGAGCAAAGCAGGTAAAACTATTGCTCTGGATAGAGCGCAACAAGATTTAGTTTATTACGAGAAAACATCTGGTAATGAAGCAATGATGCAAGTTTTTATAGATAAATATATGCCACAACTTTATGCTGGAGCTAGTGGTGATTACAATATTATTCATTTGGATGAAGCTTTTGGTCGCTCTGTTGGACTTGGAGGTAATATACTCCATGGTATGGCAACCATGGCGTTAGGAGCTAATCTTGCCATGCATGATAAGGCTCCTGAGTCACCTAAGCGTTATCGGACTAGGTTCTCAGCTCCAGTTAAGCCGTTGGATACTATAACCTATAAGGGCTCTTGGTCTGGTAAGGAATTAAAGTTTAAAGCTCTGAACCAGAAAGGTGAAGAAGTAATAAACTCTGCTGTCTTTGAAGTTTACTAAATTTCTTGAAGCTCGCTATTGAGCTTCGTTAACTATTGTAGAGTCTGCTATTTCTGAATTTTGGGTTTCGACTTCTTCTGAGTCACCCAATTCATCATTACCCTCTTCATCTCTTTCATAAGAGGCTTCCTCTTCATCATTGGGGGCTCGTTGATTGGCGTCGTCGATGAATTTATTTTGTAGTTTTTGAATTTCACTATAAGGCATGTCTTTGCCGTAAACCATTAACATTGTTGCTAAACTATCAATGGTGAAAAACGTAAATTCCATAAAAGACTTTTCTTTACCTAGTTCTACCAACTCATGTACCAGTCCAGCTCTGTCGTCAAATCTATGACTACTAATGAATTTCAAATAGTCTTCAACGATATTAGGCTTGAATCGTTCCTCTCGTTTATTAATCTCCAACATTTGGGCAAAGAATTTTTTTCTTAGTTTACCCACTGCATATAGGGTTTCTTCATCGTTAATTGTTTCCATGGTTCTGTTGATAGAACTTACTAAGAGAGATTTGGCGTCTAGGGCTTGAATGTACAAGGTTTGAGAGAACTTTTCCCTATATGTTGCAGCTTCACTCTTATCACTAGGAAACATTAATTCAGGGTTGTCAATGAACAACACATAGGGTTTGCGTAAGGTGCTAAAAATATTGCAGACAGAGTTATAAGTTTCTTTGTCGATGATACTAGCTAAATCTATATAACCAAAATTAAAATTTTTCTCTTTGGCAAATGCTTTACTGAAGTAAAGTTTTTCTAGTTTATCATCCCCAGTTATCAGGATACCTCCATAACTTTTCTCGCAATCTTCGCCCGTATTATTACTTCCAGATTGGAAAAATAATGCTTTAAAATCATCATATTGCGACTTGAATATACCTGGTACAAATATTTTTGATTCTTTTACATCTATGAATTTAAGATCCTCTTCGGTGATGAATTTAACCAATGGCAAGGTACAGATATTGTTAATTTCGCTAGTTTCTAGTCCATGAAGTTTACAGATAGCCCTGCGGAGATCATTTGGCTCATTATCCCTTAGCAGGGTCATAGCATAGACTTCTGTTGGATTCAGAGCAGTTTTTTCTTCATTAAGTCTTTTGACTAGAGGATTGATGACATAGGATTGTAATCTAGTAGAGTCACAAGCTTCTCTAATAACTTTAAAGAAATCATATTGTCCTATATTGCGTATGCCTTCTTTTAATAAATCGTGTAACAACTGAGAATCTTCGGCTCGAATTTCTCTATTTGCGCTAATCATTCGAGCCACTTGCTTTTTCAGGGTCTCTAGTATGATTTGTCTATAACCCTCGCCCGAGAAGGATTCAGCTACTCTTAGTGCATGTGATTTAATAGTAAAAGCTTCATCTGTATTATTGAGCAATGCTATCATCATGCCGATTCCCAATTCTTCAAGTTCAGGTAATGAATCAACAATAATTTTTTTCTTGTCATGAGAAGCTTGGGAGCCCGAAGAGTTTTTATCAAGTTCTTCATTAAGAATCCGCATGCTATATAAAGGATTCAGTTCAATTAACATATGAACCGCTTTTTCATAGTAATTGGGGATGCTTTTATATTCTCCCCAGAGTCTTCCCGTTTCCTGTAAAAAGCCACCTACAACCTCTTCCGCTCTTTGATCCTTGAAAGCATTCATTACACCAAGTACCTCAAGAGTTACATAACCCCAAAATTTTGATGCCCCACCCAAATGTTCAGCTAGTAGTCTAAAGGCTTCTGCTCTCACATCTTTGCTCTGAGTTTCAAGCCATCTTAGCCAGTCTTTTTGAGATTTATGGTTGTATAAGTAAAAAATTTCTGCAAGAGGGTTGTCCAAGTTATTATCGTCGTCTAATAGTTCGTCGATGCTGCTATTACTATTAAATGCAAACATGTGTTTGTTGGCTATAACCAAGTAAGCAATAGTTGTTATTCCTAGCGTAATCAATATTGCTATAAGAAATGGATCCTCAAGCAAGCCCATTACAAATCTCCTCTATTAGGGAAGTTCTGTCCGTCGAGTCTTTCAAATTCGCTAACTTCAATTAGTTTGCCATGCACTAATAGCGATGCTCTAAAATACTTGGTTAAAAATTTTTCAAACTCAAATGGAGTCATCTCTGAACTTGGTTTCAAAATATCGAAGGATTCCCATTTGTCAGCTTCTCGTCCTGCTTGCAAGGTTCCAAGCTTAGATGTAAGTATGGTATTTTTTTGTGAATCTTGACAAGCTGTAATTTGTACTGCTTTAGGAAACAGGGATTGCAACTCGGTGTTAGTTGTAAATAGAACAGAACAGCCGTTTTCATTAATATCAGCTTCTTCCCCTACTGTGCCAATGATGAAAACCATTTTATCGGCTAGTAATTGTTTTAAGTTTTGTGTAAAACTATCATGCTGACCACCTAACAGAGTTCCTATGCTATCTAAATATACGAGACAAGGTTTGTGTTCAGAAACCACTTCTAATAATTCTTTACTTGCAACTGCAGAATGAGCAAGTTCTTCATAAGCTACATAAACAAAGGATAGTTTTTTTTCTGCCGCAAGTGCTCTTGCTAAATATAGTTTTTCTTTATCAGCTAGTCCAGTGAGAGCGATTCCACCATTGTGCCCCCCTTGGCGCTGAGAGGAAATTGCTCTGAATGCATCCTTTAGTTTTTCGTATGCGTCATCTACCTCCCTGGGGATAGGGAAAGTTTTAGTTTGACTTTCAAAATTTGCCGAAGATTTTTTGAAAGGTTGTTTATTAGAATGATCTATATAAAAACAAATAGCTTTTTCTTCTGCTGTCAGTTTGCGGATATTGGCAAGAGTATTGGCTACTTGACCTTGTTCATCAGTCGCTAGGTTGATTAGCATATATAGATTCTCGGGAGAGAATTCATCCACACTACTTCTTATTATTAAATCAAGAGATTTAATCGCTATCTTAGAAAGGTGAGGAGTAGTACAGCACTTAATAATTAAATCAAAGGTTTCTTCATCCATACTATGTGTTGATAAATTAAACAGTTGTTCAAATATTTTAATATCATCACTAGACATTACTCGTGCTGGATCAGTAGCAAATTCCTTAATCGCACCAATAAAAGCCTTGTGTGCTTCTTCTTCACTTCTCGTTGATTCAGCTATATTAATAGCGTGACTTCTTGTTTTATAAGTTTCCTTAGTTTCAACAAGAATTTTAGTGAATAACGGAGAAATATCTTCCTCTTCAGGGAAAACTTTGAATGAGTTAATAATGCAGATAGTAATATCATTATTATCCAGAGGTCTTTTTTCTATCTCTTCTTTAAGAATAGTCTTAGCTATATCTTTATCAAGCTTGATGATACTTTCACAAGCAGCCTCGTAGCACTGTTCGGAGATCACGTATTTTTGCCATATTCGCTTGCAGGTTCTAAGCACTGTTTTAAGAGTTGTACTTATGCTACTATCTTCAAATTCAGCAAGTATTTTAATGGCTTCAGGTGTTATGGCTCCCCAAGAAGCAGGTTCTCCATTGATATGTTCTAATAATTGATTTTTAGCAATTGTTACTGTCTCACCGCCTGCAGCAATCGTTGCATCAGCCCATTCTTGAGCACTTTTATGATGATACTGATAGAAAATTTCTCCCAACGTACCATAGTTTTTCTTGCCAATAAACCTATCTAGCCCTAGTTTCTCCGATAAAGACTTGAACACTTCAGCAATATAGTTATAAGAAGCTATTCCTAAAACGGCTAATACAATAATGGCGATTAAAATATTGATTAAGAATGACATCTACTTAATGCCCACCACCGTGACCACCACCATGTCCGCCACTTTCAGCAGCAGGTTCTGCTGCTGCTTCTGCACCATGCTCAGCTCCAGCACTAGGAGGATTGCGTTTTCTGAAAGCTTCCCTTTCTTTTTTGCGTTTCAATTCTTCCAAAGTTAATGGTTGAGTCGGTCTGCCCGCAGATTCTTTGTGATATGCTTCGGCGTTAAATTCACCTTTTTGCTTTAATTGAGACTCTACTTTTTTCTGTTCTTTGACTATTCTGCCGAGATCATCCTGAGCATCAAGGTATACAGGTTTTAATTTCTCTAATTCACCTTCTTGTAGAAGTAGAATGGTCATTCTACGATTACTTGGCGATAATGGCACATCAACATCTTTAGGCTGAGTATCAGCATATCCTTCAACTCTTGCGAATCTTGTTTTATCAATACCACCATAGATTAATCTAGTTTTGATGGCGATAGCCCTATCAGTAGAAAGATTCCAGTTGTCGTAATTACCGTAATTAAATTGCTTTCCATCTGTATGTCCGGCAACTATGATCGGGCTAATTTTATCTCTCATGACGTTAGCAAGCTTATCTACTATAGTAGTAGCTTGTTCTGTCAAAGCCGCAGAACCAGATCTAAAACTTTCCATCTGATCGCTATCTTTAATTTCAATAAGAATACCGCTCTCAACTAAATTAAATTCAATTTTATCGAGCAAATCTTCATCAGCAGTCATCTCTAACTGCTCTTTCATTTCTTGTTGCATTTTTTTCTGAATTTCTTTTTTATTGTTACCGTCTAGGACTAATTTTTGAAATTCAAGGAAACTAGAACCACCCTCTAACTTACCTGGATTACCTGGCCTTTTAGCTCCACCAAAAATAAAGATGTTGCCATCTATTGGCCCTGATTGAGTTGGTTGTTTGAAATAACTAGAAATAGCTGATTTGGAGCTAGGGTCAACGTTGATAAGCCACAATAAGAGAAACAGACACATCATCGCTGTAACGAAGTCGGCGTATGCTACTTTCCAAGCACCACCATGAGCAGCAGCGTGACCACTTTTTTTAATGATCTTCTTAATAATTATTGGCTCTTCGTTTCCTGCCGTTTTCTCTGCCATTCTTTCTCCTATGCCCCTTCTACTTATATATTCCTGTAATAGCCTAGGCTCTTTAGGTGATGCACCTAAGCTATTCGGAGGATTTTTTTATAAAAAGCCTGGAGATAAGTTTAATTGTGCCGATTAACCTAAATGAAGTAGCTTTCTTATGGATATGGAGCTATGTCAAGAAGATAAGAAATTATGAATAATATAAGTCCAGCAGTAAAAATCCAGGGTCAAAGCAAGAAGTTCTTGAAGAATGTCGTTGACTCAGCGAACCCAATCCAGTTGATTGTCTTGCTTTATGAGGGTTGTTTGCAATGGCTGCATATGTCCAAGCAAGAAATCAAAAAAAATAAGAATGAGAAACCAGTGAATTGGTCTAATTATTCAAGCTATATGGGTATGGCTTTGGAAATTTTAACTCACCTACAGGACAGTCTCGATCATAAGCAAGCTAAGGATTTTTCTGAACGTATGCATGCTCTGTATGATTTTATGAAAACCACTTTAATTAAAGCTAACGTTAGCAAGAATGAAAAATTAATTGATGATGTAATTAATATACTCAAAGACTTAAAAGATACTTGGAAAGAAGCTATACGCAAACAAGGTGCTGTCTAACATTGAAGGTTGAACGTTGAGCGACTATAATGGTTGAGTGCTTCAACTCAAGAATATCAACAAATCTTTTACTAATCAAAAAGTTCTTAAAGACATTAATCTTGAAATTAAAGATGGTGAGTTTGTTGTTTTAGTAGGACCTAGTGGTTGTGGTAAAAGCACGCTAGTGCGTATCATTGCTGGTCTGGAGCAAGAAGACTCAGGCAAGATTTTTTACAATGGTTCTGAGATTCAGTCCTTGCCGCCTAAAGAGAGAAAGCTGGCAATGGTTTTTCAGAACTATGCACTTTACCCTCATAAGACAGTCTATGACAACATCGCTTTCCCTTTAAAGATTGGTGGAATGGCAAAAGATCTAATTAAGATTAGAGTGCATAATATTGCAGCTAAGCTTGATTTGCTAGAGTACCTAAAACGTAAACCTAAAGAGCTTTCTGGGGGGCAAAGACAGAGAGTGGCTTTGGCTAGAGCGATGGCTAAAGACCCAGAGATTTTTTTATTAGATGAACCACTAAGTAACCTGGATGCTAAACTGCGAATGCAAATGCGTCACGAATTATTTCAGATGCATAAAGAGTTTAAGGCTACTTTTGTATATGTGACCCATGATCAAGTGGAAGCTCTAAGCCTCGGCGATAGGATAGTAGTTTTGAAAGACGGTGAAATCCAACAGATTGGCAGCCCAGAAGAAATTTATAATCGACCAGCTAACACTTTCGTTGCAAGTTTCATCGGCTCACCTGGCACTAATTTATTAGACTTGAGTGTAGATCAGATAGTTGGTGTTAGACCAGAGTTTTTCAGCTTGGAAGCAAAGCACTCTGCATCTGCAAAACTTGAAGTTGTATTACAGAATATAGAAATGTTAGGCCAAGAGTACCTTATATATGCTTCGTTGGATAAATCTTACTCAGAGCAAACCTTAATAGCGAAAGTACCTAATACTCAGGTTTCTACTGAAGTTTATAAAAGATTTGCAAGCGCAGATAAAAAACTTGTATTACCCTTGTATTATGATCAAAGCGTGCTATATTATTTTAATAAGCTCAATGGCGAGATATGTGACGCATCTACAAGATGAAATCAATAGCTATTGCATTTATTCTTGGATGATTCATAATAGAGGATAACATGGCAAACACGGACCCTTTCATCTCTCGTCAAATAGATCTTAACCTGGACATTGGCCAAGGTTATGGTGAGTATTTTGCTGAAAAGGATTTAATGCCTTTTGCTACTTCAGTTAATATTTCTACAGGAGCTCATTCTGGGGAACCAGCACAAATTGACAAAGCTATAGGTGCTTGTAAAGATTATCCCGAGCTAGCTATCGGAGCATTGATTTCCTATCCTGATATTTTAGGTTATGGTATGCGTAAGATACAACTCAGTAATGAAGAGCTTCGTGCGACTATAATTGCTCAACTAGGCGCACTGGCTGCATTAACCAAAACGCACAACTACGAATTACAACACGTAAGAGCGCATGGTTATTTATATCAACAACTGGCAACTAATTACTCAGTTGCTGAGACAGTTGCTAAGGCCATACAAGAGTTTAGTCAGTGGTTGATTTTAGTCGGTCCAGCTAGTCCTGTACTCCAAGAAGTAGGTTCTTGGACCAATGTTAGAGTAGCTTTTGAGGCCCGCATTGACCACAGATATAAGGCTGATGGACAGCAAATACCGTTTGATTTTGATAAAGATTCTAATTTGGACATTGATGTAGTAGCTCAAAGAGCGAGGGACTTGATCTATAAATCAGTAGCTAAATTGGAAGATGGTGTCGGAGAGGTTGATCTTAAGTTTGAAACCCTACATTTGCCATCAAGGATCAGAAATTCTCTAGAAATAGCTAAACTCGTTAGGGGAATGGTGCTTAAGCCGCTGCCGCTTAAGACCGTGGACTATGAACCCTACCTTTCAGAGTTTATTTAGTTTACATTTGTGGAGAATAATGATAAAATAATACATTAGAAGTCGATTAGGGAAAACACCCAAAGGGAAGATAAGAGGGACATTAAAGTGAGAGAAGAATTAGTAAAAGAACAAGTAGAAAAATACATCGAATCCTTAGAGAAGGATAACGATACAGTCAAAGCTTACAGGCTTGATTTAGAGAAGTTTATGATAGCTTTCGGAGAGAAGAAACCTACGGAGATTAAATTCCCTGAGTTGAAAGCGTACCTCGATTCACTGACTACAAGAAATGGTAAACGTGTTAGCGTTTCTACGCAGAACAGACATTACGCGACCATTAGTTGTTTCTTTAATTGGTTGATTAAACAATCTAAGTTGATTGAGAATCCAATTAAGAATGTTGCTAGACGTAGACCTAATAAGGATCTTGGCGAGATTAACTCTAAGGATATTATTAGATATTTAGATAAAGAAACTGTTGCGCAGATCATGAGCAACGCTAAAACTATTAGAGAAGAGTTCCTATTTGATTTACTTTACTCAAGTGGTCTTCGTATCTCTGAAGCATTAGCTCTTAATGTACAAGATATTCGTAATGGAGTAATCCAGATTAGAGCAGGCAAAGGTAATAGACCTAGAGTTACTTACATGTCTAAGCACACTGAGAAACTTTTTAAGAAGTATCTTGAGAAGAGAGTTCCTGATCGTTCAGTACTTTTCAAAGCACAGAACATCGAGGAAGCTCAAGCTTTAAGAAATGAGGGTGCTTTGTTTACTACTAACAATGGTACTCGTCTTGGCTATCACAGAGCTAATCAGTTGTTCAAGCAAGCCGCAAGGAACATGAAAAACCCTGATAATGCGCCTCTTACTATTCACCAACTTAGACATACTTTCTGTACTGAAAGAGTTGGTCATATAGATATCAGAGTATTGCAGAGATTAGCTGGTCACAGCGATATCAGAACAACGCTTAGATACGCTAAAGTAGTTGATAAGGTTGCTAGAGAGCAATTCGACAAGTACGACAGAGAAAGAACAGCTGGCTTTGATGACAGAGGTGATTTCAAGCTTCCAACTCAAGAAGATTTCGAGAAAGCTGCTGCGTTAGTATAATGTAGTTAGTGCCAAATCGTAAGCAGTTAATCATTATCCCCGGCTCCTGCTCGGCCCAATCCAACTGGTTTGATCAGATAGATTTTTTTGAGTCTATCGGCTATGAGGTGAGATTTCTAAATCTAGATGCGCATAAGCATAAGACTTTGATTGAATGTTCTTCTGATCTTTTTTTGAAATTAAAATATGCACTTCAAACTAGGGTAGAGCCAGATGCTGATGACGAAGATATCGAATCCATGTTTGAGGATTTGGACACTATCCATGAGCCTAGTTCTGAGACTGTTATTCTTGCACATTCTATGGGGGCGATGTTGCTATTAAAAATATTATCGGAGTCTCAGTACTATCGTAACGAAAGCCTGGAGACTTTTACCAAGCTTGAGCAGTCGAAGCTAGTGTTTATTCAAGTACCGTTAAACGTCAATCGCCCTCTATTAGTGGTCTTGAGTGCCGTGCAATATATAACATATCCATTCTTTTTCATTTACCATCACACTATTTTTGGCTTGTTTGAGAAGCTATTATTAACTGCTAAAAGACTTCTTATATCCATGGAGAAACCATTTAAGGATAATTTTTTAAGATATATTACTATGCCAATTTTCAATTTGATTAACTTACTCTTAAATATAATGCTGATGAATAATGCTTTCCTGGGTTCTAAACCTCAAGAGTTTGCTAATCTAATTCATTACTATAAGCAATGGGATGAGTTTTCTTTAGAGGGATTTTTTGCAAATAAAGAAGAATCTATGTTTAGTAGAGCGATGATGCAACGTGCTGAGAGTACTTTGAATCGTTTTGATATGAAAGCTGCTAAGAATTATCATTTTACGACTGGTTCTCCAGATCCGTTTTGTGATTCTATCTTAGTGAAACAATTTGCTAACGAGTTGGGAGCTAATGTTCTTGACCTGGGTTATGGCTTCCACAATCCTCAGCATGTGTTTTGGACTCGGGACAAACTACATAAACATATTACTAAGTGATTATTTAAGGCAGAAGAGTACCCGTTCGCCGTCATCGCGAGGAGCACTCGAAGAGTGCGACGTGGCGATCCACTCATGCAGGAAACTAATGTTATGAAATATTTTTACAATTACTTCTTGCGTTGGAGTGGATTGCTTAGTCGCTACGCTCCTCGCAAT
>CAYPGT010000048.1:0-15815 GCA_964410425.1 uncultured Gammaproteobacteria bacterium | reverse complement strand
GTAGGCTCTCGGCGCATGATCTCGCAGAGCCATTTGAAACCCACAGCAGTCTCTATGACATTAAATCCGTGTTTATGAGCTACGTCATCAAGTAAGTGCGTTGTGGCTACAGTACGAGCTACTACTCCTTTATAACCACGCTTCTCGATTAAGTATTTAAGAATAATTGGCAATGATTTATTTGCCGGGTAAAAATTACCTACTTCATCCATAAATGCAAACCTATCGGAGTCACCATCATTAGCTGCTCCTAGGTTCGATCCTGTGCTGATGATGCGTGCTTTTAATTCCTGTAATATGCTCTCTTTCGGATCTGGCATAGAGCCGCCGAAGCTTGGATCACGGACATCATGCAGAGTTTCCACTTGAAACCCAGCTTCCTCTAAGAGTCTATTGGTGTAATTACGACCACAGCCATAGAGCGGATCATAAACAAGTTTGGTCTTGGATTTCTGGTTAGCTGCTTTGATAGCGTCGAAGTTTACTAGAGTTCTGATCTTCGCGAAATAAGCTTCTCTAGGGTTGACGATGTTTGTGGAACCTCGCTTAGTACCCTTGACTAACTCACCTTGAGCCGCCAATTCTATTTGTTCTAGAATCTCGTCAGTAATTGCCTTAGAAGCTGGTCCGGCATATTCTGGAATATACTTGATACCCATATATTCTGGAGGATTGTGGCTGGCAGTGAAGGTTATAGCACCACATGAACTATATTCTTGAGCAGCAAAAGCAATCACTGGAGTTGGAATCGGATGATCAGTACAAAGTACGTCAATTCCCCAAGAGTTCATGATTTCAGCTGCGAAGCTGGCGAATTTATCAGCCAGGAATCTAGCATCATAGCCAATAACCAAAGGTTTCTCAGTGCCATAATTCTCTAGAATATAATTAGCTAGACCATCTAGAAATATATTCAGGTTTTTGTAGGTAAACTCTTTGGCGATTAGAGCACGCCAACCATCGGTACCAAAGTGAATATCATGTAAATTAGAAGCCTGTGAAAATACTGCCATAAGGCGTATTTTAGCATTAACCAGTCACTGACATCTCAAACTCAATAGCTTTAACAAACATTAGGCTTATTTTATTGCCCCATTCTTCAGTGCTTAGATTTAGTCCAAGACTGTTGATGGATTTTTGTGATTCAAGCCAAATACTCGAAGGAGTTTGTGTCCTATCAGAGAAACACACTGCAAGAAATTTAGAGAAGTTAACTATTTTAGCTAACTGTTCGTTTCTAGATTTAACTCTATCTGCCTTGAAATCATTTTGCACTAAATCAACGATTGGCGATGGCATTGAATAGTACTTGAATAACTTAGCTCCAAATTCCGCATGATCAAAACCGCGAACTACTATCTCAGCTTCTTTTTCACTCATGCCTTTGCTAACTTTCTCGTCTATTTTTTCTTGTGATTCTGGATCATTGATACTTAATACTTGCACAGGCAAGTCTGAAAGTAGAGCTGCAAAGAAGGCTACCTCTTTATCCTGATAATCAACCCAGCGTGCAATTGACTTAGCAATTACAGCTGATTTGAGTGCGAGTTTAAGCTTTGCTTTCTGAGTCTCACCGTTTAATCTAGCAGAAAGAGCGTTGTGATATTTTTTTGCAAAATCTACTTCAAGTGAACTTTGAATAAATGATCTCTCCAGATTAGAAATAGCATTAGCAATATCCTCTTGATCTATATTGTTATAGTTATCTTTGAGAGAAGGAATATTGAGAACTTGTGCAACAGTATCTTTGTCTTTGGTTAGTTCTAGTGCCATATCGTTGTTTTTTATATCAACTGAATATGCCATTCTTAGCAACTTAAATAAATATGCTGGTTTTTGTGGGAGATAGTCGGTATCCTTGATTAACTCTGACATCTTGCCAAAGGCCCCGACACCAAGTGTGAAAAGTGTTTTCTTAGTTGCATTGAGTTCTAACATTGCTATTCTCTCCTAATCTTACAAAACTGCTGTTGCTATATATGTATCTATCGGATAGAGCTGCTATCTCTGCAATCAAATTGGGAAAGATCAACTCTTTAGTCTAGTGAAGAAAATGTAGGCAGAATAAAGCTTATGCCTTGTCTTTATACTGCTCTGAACTTTCATGCGACAATAAAAACTACTTAATTATGGTTAAGCCTAAGTTAAAGAGTCACAACGAGAATATTAGCCTTACTGGCCTTATGGGTTGTGGTAAGTCATCGGTAGGCCGTCATTTAGCATATCTATTAAAAAAAGAGTTTATAGATACTGATGCTTTGATCGAAACTCGTGAAAACATGACCATTAATGAAATATTTAAGGAGCATGGAGAGAAGTACTTTCGTAAGTTAGAGAAAGAAATAATCAGGGAAGTTTTAGAGACTGATAATCAGGTTATTTCTCTTGGTGGTGGCGCTATTGTCGATGATGATAATCGTAAGCTTATCAAGAAGGGCTCGCATTTGATCGCTTTAGTGGCAGATCCAGCAGATCTCTATGATCGTGTTAAACGCCGTAAGAATCGTCCCTTACTCAAAGGTAAGGATCAATTAGCAACTCTAGAAGAATTGTGGGAAGAACGTAAGCCTGCTTATATGGACAGCCATATTAAGATTGATACTACGGGTAAATCTATCAGTGTTATTGCTTTAGCGATTATTAAAGCTTTGGGTCTGCGTAAGCCTAAGATACAAGAGCTTGAGATTAAGATTCCACGGATTGATTCTGACTATAAGGTCATCTATAAAGATTTAGAGAAACTAAATCTTAGCGCTATTAAACCAGGTTCACAGGTCTTTATTGTGACTCAGGAACCAGTGGCGAAGCACTATCTCAAGGCGCTTAAGGATCATTTGACTAGTGAGTCGTACAAGGTGTCCAGTATGATTATTGACGATGGTGAAGAGGCTAAGAATTTTTTCACGTACCAATTAATTATCCAGAAATTACTTGCTCTGAAATTTGAACGTAAGGATACCTTGCTAGCTCTAGGTGGCGGAGTGGTTGGTGATACAGTGGGATTTGCTGCTTCGACTTATTACAGGGGTATTAATTATGTGCAAGTTCCTACTACGTTGCTGTCTATGATTGATTCTTCGGTGGGTGGTAAAACTGCCATAAATGTACCCGAGGGTAAAAATCTAGTCGGCACTTTCTATCAGCCGCATCTTGTGCATATAGATGTTAATTGTCTGAAGACTCTTTCTGAAAGAGAGTACAAGTGTGGTTTGGGTGAGTTGGTGAAATATACCTTGCTTGGTATGCAGTGGGATCATATTATTGGTGATAGTTTTTTTGAGTATTTATTAGGTCACGTAGAAGCTATTAATAACCGAGACCATGATGTGCTTACTGAAGTGATAGATCATTGTCTTAAAATTAAATCTGGTGTCGTTGCTGAAGATGAGACAGAGAAAGGTATTCGAGCACACTTGAACCTGGGACATACCTTTGGTCATGCCATAGAAGAGCTTACTGAATATAAGAGATATTCTCATGGTGAAGCTGTGGCGATTGGAATCATCTGCGCCTGTTACTTAGGTGAAGAGTTGAACTGCTTCAAATCTAAATATACTCAAGCCATCATTGGTTTAATGGAGAAGCTGGGATTGGCTTATAAAGTGCCAGAAGATATTAAATCTAAGGATATAATCAATTCCTTTAAGTACGATAAAAAAGTTGAAGACGGCAAGGCTAGATTCATAGTGCCTAAAGCAAGTATTGGTAGGGTTGAGATTATGACTAATATTGATCTGGATCTAGTGAAAGTGGCAATAGATAGAAATCGTTGACCCGTCAACTTAAGACAAATTCGTCATCACGAGGAGCGCCGTAGGCGCGACGTCGTGATCCAGTCCTAAATCATCAACAATTGACTGGATTGCTACGCCGCTTCGCGGCTCGCAATGACGATTAACGGGTATCAGTTTGCGTTAAGTTTACGTTATAATAGCTTCTATGGCGCGTTTATTACTAGAAGATGGCAGGGAGTTTAGAGGTAAGAGTCTCGGTTCTCGTGGTAGTCGTTTCGGCGAAATAGTATTCAATACGGGAATGACAGGCTATCAAGAGATCATGACTGATCCTAGTTACGCTGGGCAAATTATAATTTTTACTTATCCTGAGATTGGTAACTATGGTTGTAATTCTGAGGATATGGAATCTAGGGGTTCTTTTGCTAAGGGTATGGTGATGAAGAACTATAGTCCTGTGGCAAGTAATTATAGATCTGAAGAGACTCTGGATGATTTCTTAAAGCAGCATGGGATCATAGCTATCCATGATGTGGATACCAGAGCCATTACTAAACATATACGTGATAAGGGTGCGATGCGTGCTGCTATTTGTAGTGATGATACTGTTAGTAATAGTGAATTATTAAAACAAGTCCGTGCTTCAGCGGTAATGAGTGGTCTAGATCTGGCTTCTACAGTGAGTTGTAAGGAGAAGTATCAGGCTCAAGGTTCGCTACCCAATGCTGTATCTTCTAAGCCTAGAACTTTTAGAGTTATAGCTTATGATTTTGGTATTAAGCAAAATATTCTAAACCAGCTTATTGCTCATGGTTGTAATGTAGAAGTAGTGCCGGCAAGCACGCCTGCAGATTATATTTTAAAAGAAAACCCGGATGGAGTATTTCTAAGCAACGGTCCTGGAGACCCTGCTGCCGTAACTTACGCTATTGATACGGTTAAAACACTTATAGAGAAGTTTCATAAGCCGATTTTTGGTATTTGTTTGGGACACCAGATTTTGGCACTAGCTTGCGGAGCTAAAACTTTCAAGCTTAAGTTTGGACATCGTGGTTCTAATCAACCGATTAAGAATTTGGATGACGCTAAGATAGAGATAGCTTCTCATAATCACGGCTTTGCTGTCAGCAAGGAGAATATGCCGGATAATATTGAAATAACGCATTTGAACATTAACGATGACACTATAGCTGGCATTAGATTAAAAAATAGAACCGACGTGTTCTCCGTGCAGTATCACCCAGAAGCCTCTCCTGGACCGCATGATAGTGATTATTTATTTAGACAGTTTACTGAGTTGATGGATAAGAGCTAACGCACTCAACGCTACTTCCTTACCTTTATCATCTTTCTTGCGTGAAGCTCTGAACTCTGCTTGCCCAGCGTTTTCGCAGGCTAGGATACCGTTAAGAATTGGTACTCCAGTCTTAAGCATTACGTCCATTACTCCACGTGCACTTTCGTCAGCGACTATCTTAAAATGCCTAGTGTCGCCGCGTACAACAGTTGCATAGCAAATGACTGCATCATAGCTTCCGGTCTCTGCAAGCTTTTGCGCTAGTAGTGGTATCTCAAAAGCTCCTGGTGCTTCGAAGTGATCTATAGTCTTCACTCCAGCCGCTTCTAATGTCTCGCGACCAGACTCATACATCTCCGTATTGAACTGTGTATTCCAATTAGCCGTGATGATAGCTATCTTGGTGTTAGGAGAAACAGTGATATTAAATTCTGGCTTAGTGTCGCGCATGGATAATATATTATCATTTCCCTATACAAAACCTAGAGAATATATTATCCAGTAATTCTTCTGTAAGTGTCTCGCCGGTGATTTCGCCAAGTGCCGCGATCGCAGCACGCAGATCTATAGTCCAGAAGTCTATAGCTAAGTGAGTTGAGTTCATGGAATGTTCCAATGCTGCCTTAGCCTTACGTAGGAGATCAGCCTGACGGTGATTAATCTTCACTTGATTCTCACTGCTGTTATGGATTATGCGGGAGTATATAAGCTCCTTAAGCTCTTCTATATTGCTTCCTGTTTTAGAAGAGATACAGAGGTCGATACTAGGTTGCGATGATGATGGTACTAAATCTAACTTAGTTCCAACAATAATATGGTTTTTTGATTTCACGGCATTAAGCATTGAGCGTTGAATATTGAGTGCTGAACTTTCTGTATCAAAAAGATCTATTAGGCACAGTACTAGATCTGCTTCTTCTATTGCTCTCTGACTGCGTTCTATGCCAATCTGTTCTACTTTATCTGAGCTATCTCTGATACCTGCGGTGTCTAATAATATAAGTGGTAAACCTTTAATACTATAAGACTCTTCTATGAGGTCTCTAGTCGTTCCTGCTATATCTGTAACTATTGCTCGTTCTTTTTTCAATAGAGTATTGAGCAAGGTAGACTTACCGGTATTAGGATTACCGACTATTGCCACCTTGTAACCTTCACGAAGTATATGACCTTCTTCTTCTCCTGCAAGTAATTCTTCTATCATGTGTATTTGCTTAGAGATATTGTTTTGATATTTCTCTGTATTGTAGTCACTGACCTCATCTGGGAAATCAATGCAAGCTGTTAGTTCTCCAAGTAAGTTGAGTAATTCTATGCGAATATTCTTAATAGCATTACCCAGGTAGCCCTGATAAATCTTGATAGCATTCTCTCCAGCCTTAGTACTGCGCGCTTGGATGATATCCAAGATAGCTTCAGCCTGTGATAGATCTAACTTATGATTGAGAAATGCTCTCTCCGTGAACTCTCCAGGCTTAGCAGGTAATGCGCCTGCTTCTAGTATTAGCTTCAAGATTCTTTCCGTGATCCACATGCCACCATGAGAATGGATTTCGATGAGGTCTTCACCGGTATAACTTTGAGGTGACTTGAAAGGAAGAATCAATACTTGATCTATCTTGTCTTCACCTTCGTATATCCACGCTAGTTCAATGAAACGGTGTTTAAGGGTTTTTCTGCTAAGTTTTTCAGCAATAGCCCAGCTTTGCTCACCGCTAATCTTAATGATAGATACAGCAGCATTTCCAGGGGCAGTAATAATAGAGGCAATGGTAGACACTAGCTTTTCTTATAGCATAGATGATATTATCTTGGGATGCTTGAGATTGCTGAGGTATAGAACATGTTTAACTTTGACACTTTAATTGTAAGCGGCAGCAAAGATACCAGAGGAGTTACTCAGGGGCTGCTTCACCTCGCCACACATGATGATCCAAACGTTCTTGAAACTAGTATTAAGCTTGCTGCCAATCCCGCTCAGGCTGAGGCATATTTTACTGAGCATAGAAATGAAGCAAGAAATTTACTATTAATTGCAGATGAAGACATGACTGGAGGTGGCTATCGCGGTACATCCTATGAAGAGCCAAATTCCGTACCAAATGAGAGACAAAATTTCCAAGCTTTGAAACAGCGCGCTCAACAATGGTGTGAAGAGACCGGTAGTCGTTGCTTTCTTGTGCACAGATCAGATGCTCCATCGACTTCGATAGAATGTATTGAACAAGCGGAGCTTAATAACTTTGATAACTATATTGAAGTATTTAAGGATGAAGAAACCTATGCTAGGCTGGGTTCTTTTGATGCTATTCTAAAACACTGTAATAAATTGTTTGCTCTGCCTGTAAATTAACAAGCATTCTCTATGGCACATGTGATATTATTTTAAGTATGGCAAACTTTAAGGTTATACTCTGTGATGATTCTGAACCTTTTCTTAAAATAGAAAAACAATTCTTAGAAATGTCTGTGGGAGATTCGGGTATTCAAGCTCCTACTATTGAGACGACTGTGCCCGGAGGATTACAAACATTACTTAATTCACACCGAGAACAGAATGAAAAATTACTAGTTGTATCTAATCAGCTGCCAGATGATATTAATTCCACAATGGAAGCTTGGAGAGAAAATTCTAATAGAGCATACTTCTCTGTATTGCATGCTGCTCATCCGGATAAAAATATAGAACCGGATTCACTTGAGAATATTCCTAATTTTCCTATAAACAATGGTTCTCAACCATTTCAAATTCTCAAAGGCCCTATAAATGAATTTAAGGTAGCGATGACTGAAATATTAAAACACTGCGAGAAGCTCTTTGCTCTACCTGTTTAGCTCAACTCCAGCGTAGTACTAATATCATTCCTACCTTTATGCTTAGAAAGATATAAGGCTTTGTCAGCGAGGGTCTTAAGCTGCTCGTAGTCATAAGGATCATGCGGAGCAGATGAGATACCAATACTACAGGTTAGTGTGCGCGGCCAAGTACTGTGCTTAGCTTTAGCTAAATGTTCTGCAATACGCTTGGCGACAGTCATGGCACCTTCTAGTGGAGTATTAGGTAGTAGTAGCATAAACTCATCGCCACCGAATCTGCCGACTATATCGGAGATGCGCTTGCTAACTTCATCTACAGGCGTTTGTCTTACGGTGTTAGTAAGTACAGTGGCTAGTATTTGAATAGCTTCATCGCCAGCTTCATGTCCGCCACATTCTGGGTCATCGTTAATTTCTTTAAGGTAGTCTACGTCTACTAGCATAAAAGATATCGGATTAGAATCAGCTTGTGCTTTAGTGATCTCTTGCATAGCTACTTCTCTAAAATAACGTTTGTTATAAAGTCCAGTATCAGGATCAGTCTTATTGAATCGATTAATAGTCTCAAACAATTCAGCATGCTCAATAGCGATGGCAGCCTCTGATCCAACTCTGAATATAAACTCGATCTCTTCAGGGAGAAAGTTTCTCTCTCTATCGCACTGGTGAACTATGATTGAGCCTAGTATCTTACCACGTGCTACCAAGGGAATCGAGAGGTAGCTCTTAAGCTGAATAGCCTGGGCTATCTTTAATAGTTCAGGACTTTCTTCACTAAGTTTAGATTCAACTGAAGCTATATTAAGCACTTCTACAGACTTAAGAGTGCTATCGCCAGAAGCTAGTTTAGTTATCCATTCACGTTCAAAGTTAAACATTAGATCCGCACTAGGATCAAAACCCATAGAACAATATTCTTCTTCTGTCTTAATCACGTTGGAGTCATCAGAGAATCTTCTAACGAAACATCTACTTAGACCTAACACTTCACCAATACCATTAGCAATCTGACCTAATACTATAGAGATATCTAGGCTGTCCCTGATATCGCTGCTCAGTCTATGAAGTAATGCCATTTGTCGCTTAGTTTGCTGAGCTTCTTGATAGATAGAAGCTTGAATTAGAGCGATCTCTAACTGCTTAGCTACTCCTTCCAGTAATAATTGTTCATCATGAGTCCAGTTACGCATCTGGTTGAAAAATCCTACTGCTAAGATACCGATTAATTCTTTAGTATTATCTCTGAATAAACCGCAGCATAAGTAAGATTGTAAACCTAGGTCTGATATGGATTGCCAGCCATTAGCTTCTTCTTGATTGCTGTCTTGCAAGCCTAGTGGAGCTTGAATAGAAGGCTCTAGCCAATTGGGTTCTAGCTCAGTTCTGAGTGTGCCATAGATGGCATCAGTCATTTTAGTAGAGAAATCTTCTTCTATAGACCAGGTCTTATGACCAATACTGCCTCTGATCTTACGATTAAGGACTACTATGCCGCAGGATTCTACTCCCATGACCTGTCCTATTTCTTCGACTGCAGTTTCAATGATTTTATCGACAACTAATGATTCTCTGATCTTAGTAGTAATCTGATTCAGCAAGAACTCTCGTTGTGCCATGGTTAAGCTCTCAGAATGTAATTCATGTTGATTGAATACTGTAGCCATCTGCTCGGAGAATAATTCAAATATCTCAATCAAATCCGGTGTCCAAGGCTCTTGTCTGGTAGCAACTAAGATGCCCCATTCTCTTCCCCTAACCTTAGATTGAAATGTTTCTATCTCTAGATCGTGATTTAAGAATCCTAATTCTTTAATCTCATCTAAATCAAAAATCCTATCTTCGCTGAATTGACTTAGATCATCGTTGGCAGCCTTAAAATATAGACTGTAACCTTTGAAAATATTTTCATGGTGGTCGGTGTTAATTAGCTTTTTGAAGAAATAAAATCCGTTTAATTGAGCATATTCTTTCAGAGTATGATACATCTTCTCTAACGCTAGATCTGGTCTCAGAGTGCGTCTCATGTCGGATGTGAGATTGCTAATTAATTGAGTATGAATTTTAAGTTCGGCACTGTGTAAGAACAATGATAGAGATCCTGTGACTTCATCCCAAAATCTAGCATCTTCTTTCTTTGCAGCTCTAACTACATAAAGGTAGCCCCAATCTTCAATGACATATTTTTCTATACCTGGTCCTGCACAACTGATATCAGCAGGACTGGTGCTCGAACAAGTAAACACCTTGTCTTGGTTTTTATTTAGTATAAAGAGTTGCTGGCAGGAGACTCTCTCCTGTAATTCATCCAAGAATTCTCCCAAAAGCAAAGGCAAATCAAGACTTTCTTCTTCTATTAAAATTTTGGATAATAATTTAGAACTGACAGAAAAGCTCATAACTTAATAATTTTTAACCAGTAGTTTAACCAACTCTTAACCCTAATACAGTACTTTATACCCATAACGGTTGATGAGCTCCATCACAATTGAAGGGTTAGGACAAGAATGGCAGAATTATATAATCATGAAGTAACAAATCTCTATGATGCTATGGAAAAAAGCATCAGACGAATTGGTATTATCCAGACTAACTTGGAGAACGTTAATACGGTGTCTTTTAAGTCAATACACCCAGAATCAGTTCTATTCTCAGATGTAATGGGAGAAGTGTTCAGAGATGAATCCCAAGGAGTTTTAACCAAGACTAATCAAAAATTAGATTTAGCACTAACACGTGCAGAAGCTTTTTTTATCGTAGATGGGGAAGATGGTAAACCGATTAGAACTAGAGATGGCCAGTTTAACTTTAATAAGACTGGAGATATAGTTGATTCTCAGGGCAGACCACTTGTGATTCTCGATAAGCAAATTGATAGTCCAGCGTGGAAGGCTATGACCGAAGGTGGCAATATTTCCATTAATCAAAGTGGTGAAATCAGAGTCAATGGAGATTACGCTGGTCGTATTGCTATTGACTATGAAGCTAAGATGCCAGGAGATAGGGCGTTTGTGTTGCAGGGTAAGTTAGAAACTTCTAACGTAGATTTGCAAGCAAATATTACTAAAATAATGCAAGTTAAACGACATATAGATACAGTTCAAAGTATGTTGTCAATGGAACTCGGAGTAGATAAGGCTTTAATAGAAACATATGGAAGGAATGTATAATGTATAACCAATACACATATCAGTGCTTAAGTACAGTTAATCGTCACATGAAAGTTTTAGGTGACAAGGTGACTGATATCAGTAATATTTTTACCATTGGCTATCAAGCTAAGATGAATACTTTTCATGATACGCTAAATGGTTTACGTGTAACTGAGCGTAAAGATTTTACGCCAGGTGTCCCAGGGAAAACTAATCAGGAATTAGATTTCGCGATAGAAGGTAAGGGCTTTTTTGAAGTAGAGTTGCCTGATGGTACTAGAGCTTATACTCGTAATGGTTCGTTTAAGATCGGTCCTAATGGTGAGCTGACTTCGGAGCAAGGTTATCCTTTGGTGACGGCTAATCCGAATCCTGAGTTTGTTTCCAGAAACTATGATGCTATCGCCAATGGTGAAGCTCCTTCATTTGATGCGGGAGTACATGCTGGTGCTGTGATCATTCCTACTGCTGCGACTGTAGTTATGGATGGTGATGGTACTTTGAAGACAGGTGATGGTGATGTGATTGGTAAGTTGAGTGTAGTAAGTTTTACCAACGTAGACGGTTTACACGATGTTGGTGATGGATTATATATTCCAACTGATCAAGTTGGTGACATACATGAATTAGAGATAGGCTCTATGCTCGGACAAACACAAGTTAGACAGGGACATTTAGAGCAAGCTAACGTATCTATAATTGATAAGATGGCAGATGTGGTTCAGCTCAATACTGCAATTAAAGCTGAGTTGAAGATTATTAAAGTTCTTGATCAAATGCAAGAGAACTTGAATTCAACAATCACTAGAAATATTTAACGTGATTCAAAAGGTGAAGGGGTAAAAAGCAAAAGGTAAACTATGTACGAAACAACACCATACGGACAACCATACGGACAGCAATATGGACAACCATACGGAGATATGTCTGGGGGAGGACAAGCCTATGGGCAACCACAAGCATCTTCAAGTGGATCGGCATATGGATATATGGGAAACCCCGGATATGCTTTCTTGGATAACAATATGCAGCAGATGATAACTCCTACTTCTCAAGGAGCTTTGGCTGGACAGTTTAATCAAGTGATGAATTCTATGGCAGGAGGTATTACGCAAGGTGCAAGCCAAGGACGTATTCCCATGTTTGCTGGACAAGCGGCTCAATACGATATGAATGCAGCTAGAGCACAGAGTTTAGGCGTAAAAACTTTTGGTGGTTTAACTGCTTCTCAGATAGCTCAGCAAATGAGTACTGGTGGTGCCGCGAGCGTGCTTCCTTATATGGGCATGAATTCTTTGCCCAATATTGTTTTCCCGGTAGCTGGCTTATGGACACTTTACGATGGTATGAAAGCTGTGAGTGCTATGAAGCGTGATGCTGCTAATGATAGGGCGACAGCAAAGGTATTTGATCCAAGTCAACTAAACTATAATAAAAGTATGGAGCAGATGAATGCGATGAACGATGAGTATGCTTACCTCGGTCCGCTGTACTAAGATTTCACTAAAAAGTGCGTACCATTTAGTTTGTTCAACGCACCGTTGATGAAGAGAGGTATTTTTTCAATTTCATTAATGCCCAATATATCTACTGCTACATTGTTATTGATGCAGATTTCTGCTGCTGCTATTTTGCTCTTCATGCCACCTAAACCAGCAGTAGAAGCACTTTCACCTGCTATTGATTTAATTTGATTGTTGATTTCTCTTACTTCGCTGATCAGCTTAGCGTTGGGATTGAGGTTAGGGTCACTGTCATAGAGACCTTGAGCATCACTAACGATGATAAGACGTTCTGCTCCCATTAATACTGCCACTCGAGCACTGAGACTATCATTGTCGCCGTACTCTATTTCGGAAGAGGACACAGTATCGTTAGCATTGATGATAGGAACGACATCTAAAGCTAATAATTTTTCTAGGGTGCGTTTAATGTTTTCGTTGCGCTCAGTATCATCCAGACCCTTATGTGTTATTAGCACTTGTCCCACATGGGTTTTGTGATTAGAGAAAATAGTTTCATAAGCATTCATTAAATCTACTTGACCTACGGCTGTTAGCGCTTGCTTAAAACTAGTCAGACTGAGCTTATCACTCTGTTCTAGTCGCTCTTTTAATTTTCCAGCTCCGAGTTTTGCGACTCCAAGTCCCATGGCTCCAGAACTAACAATTATTACCTTATAACCCGTATCATGTAGTTTGGCTGCAGTACTAGCGATAGAACCCAGTACTTGATAATTAATACCTACGTTCACGATAGCCTTGCCTTGTAAATTTATTGCGGCAGCAGGTTTCTCTTTGGTTATAGAAGTAGTACCAATCTTAATAATTATGGTTTTTTGCTGTGGAAAGTTCATTTTATTGATCGAGGAATTAGTATATCATAATGTAAAATTACGTAAAAATAGTCATTTCTTCAGAAAATTCTAATTATGATAGAAGATTCCGTCATTGGGTAAGAAATATTTATGGCAGAAAAAGTAAAGATCGTAGATGGCAAAGCTCAAGTACCTAACAACCCAATAGTTTTATTTATTGAAGGTGATGGTATAGGCCCAGATATTTGGAAAGCATCACAGATGGTATTTGATGCTGCTGTAGAGAAGGCTTATGATGGTAAGCGTAAGATAGAGTGGAAAGAGATTCTAGCTGGCGAGAAAGCCTTCAATCAAACTGGCGAATGGTTACCGCAAGCAACTATCGATGCTATTAAAGAATATTCTTTGGGGATTAAAGGTCCTCTTACAACTCCTGTGGGTGGCGGTATCAGATCGCTGAACGTTGCTCTCAGACAGATTTTTGATCTATATGCTTGTGTGCGTCCGGTGAAGTGGTATAAAGGCGTGCCTAGCCCAATGAAGAGACCTGATCTTCTGGATATAGTTTTATTCCGTGAGAATACTGAAGATGTTTATTCTGGATTTGATTATCAAGCTGGTTCTGCTGAAGCTAAATCTATAATCGAAGCAGTGAATAAGATTAATCCTAAGAAACAAATCGCTCGTCTTGATAGTACTGGTATCGGTATCAAACCTATATCTAAAGAAGGTTCTAAGAGATTGATTAGAGCGGCGATTGAGTTTGCTGTTAAGAATGGACGTAAGAAAGTTCATATAGTGCACAAAGGTAATATTATGAAGTTTACTGAAGGTGCTTTCCGTGATTGGGGTTATGAGTTGGTGAAAGAAGAGTTCTCTAACGTCGCAATCACTGAACAAGAAGTTTGGGATGGTGCAAACCCTGGTGACAAGGTAGTAGTAGGAGATCGTATTGCTGATAGTACTTTCCAACAGTTGCTACTTAGACCGGATGAGTATGAAGTTTTAGCGACCACTAACCTTAACGGTGATTATATTTCTGATGCTGCTGCTGCTCAAGTGGGTGGTCTAGGAATCGCTCCAGGAGCTAACATCGGTGATCATCAAGCGATATTCGAAGCGACTCATGGTACTGCACCTAAGTATGCTGGTCAGGATAAAGTTAATCCTGGTTCAGTAATTCTTTCTGGTGTGATGATGTTTGAGTTTATGGGCTGGAACGAAGCTGCTAGACTTATTGAAACAGGCTTAGAGAGAGCTATCGATAAGAAGACCGTTACTTACGACTTTGAACGTCAAATGGAAGGAGCTAAGCTTCTTAAGTGTTCAGAGTTTGGAAGAGCGATTATCGACAATATGCCAGTTAAGGTTTAGCTTCTTTTCCATTTTATAGGGTCTATTCTTTGAGAATGTAGGCATTCTGTTAATAAGATTTTAAGTTCACTCCCTGTTGGGATAGCTTCAAATCCTGCTTTTGTAATTTTTATGGTCATAGGATTGGAAAGGCTGTCGATCTCTATTGGGCTATCTGTGAGAGATATATTTAGTCCAAAAATTTTTGTGCCTAGATCATGACTTACCTTAAGTATTAATGGATCAGGTTTTTCCATCAACCCATGCTTATAAATGAATTGTTTTGCAGGATCTGCTTCGGGAAGTAATTCAAACCATTGTGAATCAACATATAATTTCCATTCTTTCTTGTCGTCAAATGCAATTCTAAATTTACCTGCTGTCTGCTTTTCCATTTTTAGATAGTCTGCTAGGCGCTTTGGAGTTGGGTCTTCATTATTTAATCCAATGGTCGCGGTTGCGGCTGCAGCAGGTATACCCCAAAATCCGAGCTGTCTTGTGAGATTGATGCGATCTCTGGATCTAATATGATCATCAGTATCCTCGGCACTAAGCTTACCTTTAGGATCGACGTTTTTAAGTTCTATTTCAGATCTTTTACCATACCACCATCGAGAAGGAGTCTGTAAAACAAGACTAGCAGTGGTTCCTATTAATCCTGATAGTGCTCCGATACCTGCACCAATTCCAAGAGTTTTCCCTGTATCCTTAAAAAAGTTTCTTCTTGTTCGTCTTAAGTGTCCTCTTACTTGCTTAGGATCTTTGCCAAGATCAGCTGCTAAATCATGAACAGTTCTTTCTTGTTTATTTTCTCTTTCATTCGTATTTAAGGCTGTAGCTAAACCAAAGGCTCCACCAGCTAAGCCAAAGGTTGTGCCGACAATTGGAAATCCTTCGTTCTGTACACGATCTAAGGTTTCGAGTCTCGTTTTAACTTCGTCATCTGTTCCAGCTGCTTCGCGGGTAGCATACATACGTGCCAAATTATTTCGTGCAGAATCTCTTGACCATGCATTGACTGGAATGGCAATTGAAGCACCAGCAGCCGTTGCTAAAGCAGCTCTCGTGCCATTACGTATGGATCTTAAAAAGTCTCTTCTATCAATTTTTTGAGGGATCGAGTTCACGGTATTATTTATAGCATGTTG
>CAYPGT010000047.1:0-16496 GCA_964410425.1 uncultured Gammaproteobacteria bacterium | reverse complement strand
TAGAACGAATAGGAGCTGAATTGTTAACTGCGATTGACATATTAATACATATTAATGCTATCAATAAATGGCTGTAAATACAAGATATGCCCAGTAAAATAGGTGAGTTCAGTTATTAAAATACTCAAATTTAGGCAGAAACCTGCTTAGTCTCTTCATAGCCCAGCTGCTCTTGCATCGCTTCAATCATTGGCTCTATGTTAGCTAATAAGGCTTCGTTCTTCTTCCACTTATTAGGATCGGGTTTGGTATTAGTAGAAACTACAGGAAGATCTTCTGCTTGTTTCTTAATCTCACCCTCGAAAGGAATATCTATAAACATACATAATTCACGAATATATTTTTCCGGATTGGAGATGAGGTCTTCATATCTAATTTGTGTCCAGCGTTTAGGATCTATCTTAGAGAAAGACTCTTGAGCATATTTATGTGCTGACAACCATTGAAACGCACAAACCTCTTCTAGACTCTTATCCAAGTACTCTTCCCAACCAGGTGGATTAGTAAACTTCCAAACTTTACCATTGTAACCTTTGATCTTAAGACGTTTATTATAATCCCAGAATTGACGGAAGCTAAAATTAAACCTCTTCTCTGAACGCCAGCCCTCTATTAGTGAACTGATATTAGTCTTACCATCTCTTACTATATAAATGAACTTCGCATCAGGATAAGCTTTAGCGAGGTAGGAGACGCGATAAGTATTAGGAGGAGTTTTGTCCAGTATCCTGTACTCGTTAACCCACAATGATTTAACAGGTTTGACTATAAGTTCAGAGAAGGCTTCATGAAAGGGTTTGAGCTGAGCCTTAAAACTATTGTTCAAAAACACATAGCGAATAATATCAGCACAGAATTTATTATTAAAGGTAAATTTATGATATTGATTGTCGAGGTATTTTTTATCCTCTTCCTTAAAATCATTCTCTCCCATATACATTGAGAATATCCAATCACGTGGATCTGGTAAGAACTTCTCCCAGAGATAATGAGATTCACGGTAAGATGCCCACAACTCTGGACTGCTGCCAAGAATTGTAGAAAGTAATGTAGTACCGGAACGCGGGCAGCCAATGATGAAAACTGGGGATTTGATTTTCATAAGTTTAAGTATAGCAAATGAGTGAAATAATTTGACCGAACAAGCTTCGCGTGACTCGAGGTCTCTCTTTGCTCACTTACGTTCACAAAGAGAGACAGCTCTCGTCTATTGCTCAGCTTGTCCAGATGTCAAATTATTTCACAGCCCAGTTTAATTAATCACATGAAAAACTACTCTGACAAACTTACGCCAAGCAAGTGTTAGATATTCGCAAGCGATTTTTATTTTTTGAGAGGGGCTTAGTTTAAGTTCTGGCACTATATAATTTAGCTCTCGTAGAGGTTTCTGTAATAGATAATTAAGAATCACTTGATCATCTATGCTTAGTTCTTTAGACCAGGCACCGATGCGGCTAGAGTCTAGGTCTTGTTTGGACTTGTGCTTCCATGAGCTTTCCCATGGTGAGAAGATCTCTACATCAGCTTGAGATTCTTGCAGCATTTGCGGTTCGAATTTTTCGCCAATGAACTCACAAATTTTTTGAAGACTAGAGTTCGGTTCGTTGAGCAGCTCCTCATACTTCATCGTTAATAAATTACCTGGTAGAGTTGCCATTTGTTTATTGAGCTCTTGTCCAAGCCTAATGTACTGAATCCAGAATCTAGCATTGTTAACTAAGCCATCAGGTCTCCAAGGCATTTTCAGAAGAGAGTTAACAGTATCTCTACCATCTCTTATAAGATGGATAAACTTAGCTTGAGGATAGAGTTTTAATATTTCTGCTACGTTGTGCAGATGTTGTGGAGTTTTCTCGCAGAATCTAGTCTTATTACGCTTCTCCAATAAAGTATTCATTAGGATATCAAAAACCTGCTTCTTGTAAAAATCATCTATCTCGAGTGTAGATTGACTTTTATCGCTAGTACTATCTATAAATTTTTGTACTAAAGTATCTTCTTCTACTTTAATTAGGTTGGTAAAATCGCTTATCCTTGATTCTTCTAATAAGCTCTTAAAAGTACTAAGATCAAAATGCTTCCAGTCATAATTATTCTTAGAGACAAAGTTAAAGAAATGAGTTTCAGTAGCTGAGGCGATCTTAGAGTGGCGATTGAGGATAGACGCCAAAATAGTGGTACCAGAACGCGGGCAGCCAACAATAAATATAGGGTTGTCACATTTAATTTGAGTTTTAACCATAGCTCTATTGGTCATTATACATTATTATATAGCTAGGATCGCAATTTTTCGTTAGAGCAAACAAGTTTGTGGAAGAAGAAGACATAATTAAAATCCCTGCTCTCACTATAGTTATATCTACCTATAACCAAGCTGCGTCTTTGGAGAAACTATTAAAACAATTATTCTCTCAGTTTAGAGAGTTATTAGTCTATGCCAAGAAGGCTAAGGATTTAATTGAGGACATTGAGTTATTGATTGTGGATAACGCATCTAACGATGGGACGGCTGACTTGATCTATAAGATTATTGCAGAGAAGAAAAATTTTAACTTAGAAACTAGATATATTTTTGAGAAAGAAGAAGGGCTATCTCTGACTCGCAATCGCGCTATTAAAGAAGCGAAGGGAGATACCCTAGCTTTCATTAATGATGAGGTTGAGCTTGCTGATGCTTGGCTTAAGGAAGTCTATGATATTGCCAAGCAAAGACCACAAATGTTCATTTGTGGAGCTAGAGTAAAAGCTAGATGGGGACAGGATCTTCCTGACTGGTTAAACCTTGAACCACCCTTTGCTATAAAGCATTCATGTTTTCCTCTGCATGATTATGGAGAAGAGGAGAGAGTTTATCCTTTTAGTATTGGTAAGGAGAATCCATTACTCATTAAGGATGAATATGATAATGGTGATGCTCCAGAAGGATTGTTTGTTAATGAGATAAGTATAGTTACTAAGTTAGAATTGAAACTTAATCAGTTAACGGACTACAAGATTGAGATACCGAATGGAGCTTGTTTCCTCGTGTCTAAGGATGTGTTTAAGACCTTGCATGGTTTTAGTAATGACCTCGGTGATGTTGGTGCTATTAGAAATTTTGCTGAAGAGATGGAATTCTTTAATCGTGCTGTGCAAGCTGGTTTGCAGCTTAAGTATCAACCGCAGATATTGGTCTGGCATGCGGTGGACAAGAAGCTGTTAACGAGAAAATATATACTTGAAGCTTATAGGCGTTGGGGCTTTATGACCGCATACTTGAGAGATATCACTGAAGATGCTCGTTCTAGTATTAATAAACTTAAGCTGCGCTTATGCTTTTTCAAAGTACTTCTTTATCTAAGTTATTTACTGATTGATCCGATTAAGACTTTTTGGTTTGAAGCTCAGTGTGCCGAAATCAAAGGTGAGATGCAAGGGTATGGAGTGAAGAATTAATCCAAATAGAACATCGTTACTACTTTGTTAGAACTATGGGCAAAGTTAATTGCATCTAATAGGGTCTTAGAATCTCTATAAAGGAAGCAAATGAGTTGCTGACACTCGTTAACTATTTCACGGTTACAGAGTCTGCTGGCGTCAGAGAGTAGCATTTGTTCTCTCTCTGGGTGTTCGATGATGTTTTTCACGCCAATTAATTGATCTTGAACTTCTTTAATCTGTTGAGATATAGTTTGTGGAAGTATAACCTTAAGTTTCTCAGGGTTCGCTCTCAAAGCACCTTTGATAGTGGCGTAATTAGTACCACAATAGCCACCGCTGGTAATTATAGTGTTACCACAAGAAGCTAAGCCAAAAGCTATCATCTCTATGATCTTAATCTGGCTCATAGACAGGTCTTTACTACCTATCATGCCGATGGCATGATTACCCTGATCCATGATGTTCTTAAACTCTTCGTTAAGATCTTGAGTTGAGGGTATCTCTAATCTATCCTTGAATACTGTTGCTGAAGAGCCTGGGGTGATGCCTTCCATAAACATGAGTGGCTCTGGTCTTAGGTTTGTCTCTACTGTTAAGGGTTTATTCATCTTCGCGCTTTGTTTTCCCGAGTTATTTATTGATGCTAAGATCTATATTATTAGCCATCGACTAATAAGATGTATATCATAGCAGAAAGGTCTTAAAATTTGGAAAGTTCGGTCATTACAGATGAGAAAATTTTACAGGGGCTTAACCCAGCTCAGCAGCAAGCAGTAATGCATCTGGGCTCGCCACTCTTAGTTTTGGCTGGCGCTGGCAGTGGTAAGACCAAAGTTTTAACTCATCGTATCGCTTATTTTATTTCGCGTGGCGCTCATTCCGGTAGCATTCTCTCTGTTACTTTTACTAATAAAGCAGCCAAGGAAATGAAAGAGCGAGTAACTAAGCTCGTTTCTGAAGAAAATATTAAGTACGCTTGGATCGGAACCTTTCACTCTATTTGCTCCAGAATTTTAAGACAAGATATCGAGAAGCTTGAGCTTGAGGCTCCAGATGGTTCGAAGCATAAGTGGACCAAGAATTTTACTATTTTTGATGAAACTGATTCTGTTAATGCTGTGAAGGAAGCGATCAAGGTTCTTGATTTAGATCCGAAGATTTATGTACCTAAGACCGTGAGATATCGTATCAGTGAAGCTAAAAACCAGAAGAAATTTGCCAAGGATTTTGTAGCAGGTGCGGTGAACTTTAGAGAAGAGAAGATTGCAAACATCTTTTCTAAGTATGAAGAGATTATGTGCCGCAATAATGCTCTGGATTTTGATGATTTACTCTTGTTGTCAGTATTACTGCTTAGGACTAATCCTAGTATATGTCAGTATTACAGTGAACGCTTTAAGCATATTTTGGTGGATGAGTATCAGGATACTAATCATGCTCAGTATGAATTGATTAGTCTACTGGCAGCTTCTAGTCCTAATACTATAGCTGAGTTTCAGTCTGGAACTCGTACTCTGACTGTGGTTGGTGATATAGATCAAAGTATTTATTCTTGGCGTGGTGCTGATTATAAGATTATCCTTGGCTTTCAGAAGGACTTCCCTAATGCAGCCATAGTTAAGCTAGAACAGAATTATCGATCTACCGCTAATATTCTTAGCGTTGCAGATAGCATTATTGCTAACAATTCAGAGCGTATCGATAAGAGCTTAATTCCTACTAAAGAAGCTGGTGAGAAGATTATAGTGTTTGAAGCTCAAGATGAACTAGAGGAAGCTCAGTACATAAGTGCTGAAATGCAACGCATGGTCGCTGATGGACGCAGGTTGAGTGATTTTGCGGTGCTTTATCGTACTAATGTGCAATCGCGTGCCATAGAGGAAGCTTTACTAAGAAGAAATATTCCTTATGTGATAGTTGGTGGATTTCGTTTCTACGATCGTAAGGAGATCAAGGATATAATTTCTTACCTAAAAGTTATACAGAATCCTGCTGACGGTCAAAGTGTGAAACGCGTTATCAATGAGCCTCGCCGTGGTATCGGAGCTACTACTGTAACTAAGATGGAAGAATATGCTGATAGATTCGGTTATAGTCTCTATCGCACTATGCTTGAGATCGATGAAGTTGAGGGTATTGGTGACGCTGCTAAGAAGAAGATCAAGGGCTTTGTTAATTTGATAGAGGATCTAAGGCTGAAGGAGAAGAGCCTTGGTCTGGGTGATTTAGTGGATGAGATCACAGAGTGTACTGGTTATCAAGCCATGCTACGTGCTTCTGCTGATGCGGAAGCTGAGTCTCGTGTCGAGAACGTTCAAGAGTTGATTGGTGTGGCGACGGATTTTGAGATGAATGCAGAGGATAATGATTTATCTGCGTTCCTTGCGGAGATATCCTTGTTAAGCGAGCAGGAGAATACTAAAGGTGAAAGATTGTCTAGCATTACCTTAATGACCCTGCATGCTGCTAAGGGATTGGAGTTCCCAGTAGTCTTCCTTGCTGGTATGGAAGAAGGAGTGTTTCCGCATAAGCGTAGTCTTGATGCTAAAGATTCGACTCAGCTAGAAGAAGAGCGTAGATTAATGTATGTGGGAGTTACTAGGGCAGAAGATAGGCTTTATCTCACTCATGCACGTAGGCGCAGAGTCTTTGGTCAGACAGAGTTCTCCTCTCCAAGTAGATTCTTGGAAGAAGCTCCTAGAGAACTTCTCATAGGTTATTACGGGCAGTCTAATTCTAACGATATGCATTCAGTCTTTGAAGATGACTTCACTAATGATTCATCCTGGGCTAGTCCAAAGAGCTCTGAACCCAAAGTTAAGGGCTATCAACGTGAGACCTTCTTGGATGATGCAGCTCCTAGAGCTGGCTTCCAGACGGCATCGCAGTTCTACGATAAAGGGCGCTCTATGGACGCTAAAGCAAGAGCCATCAGTTCATCGTTTAAGATAGAGTTTAAGAATGGTGACAAGGTGAAGCATGCTAAGTTCGGTGTGGGCACAGTGTTACAGGTCTTAGGTGGCGGCGAGAAGCTACTCTATAACGTGGATTTTAATGGTATGAAGAAGCTTCTAGATCCTAAGTTTGCGAAACTGATTAAGGTGAGTTAGGCAGCAATTACAGGGAGACTCTTAGCGATGGTTTTCATTTTACTTGGTAGCTGAGAAGCCAATAGAATATTTCTCTTGTTAAGATCACTAAGCTCGTCGTTTTTTGATAGATCATTTAAGCTTTTCCATCCATTGCCCGTACTAAGGAATTGCTTCTGTAACCATTTAGTTAAGCCGAACGGTGTTATATGCTGATTAGGGAAAACATATTTCTTGTATGGACTTTCTTCATCAAAATCTACCACCGTTAAACGTAGTTGATTCTTGTGTTCTATGTCTGCGATTATCAAATCAGATAAATATTTGACTTCTGCTTGCAACTTAGTCCCCCCATGTCTAACTGCTCGTCTAACACAATCCTCAAGCTTGTTTAAGCTTTGACTGGCTCTAATATATCCAGGCTCAGGGAAGAGGAAGGTAAAATACTGAGACTTAATTGTTTGTATTTGTTCTAAGGTTTCAGCATATTTCTCTTCATTAAATAAATTAGTGATTAAGCTTGCTCGTCCTTGGATATCTGTGTCCTTCAGTTCAGTATAGATTGCATCTAACTTAGATTTGGTACCTTTAGAAATATTTACTAGGTCTGCAAGTCGTGGACGCAGCATGTCAGCAGCTTTTCTGATTTCAGTAGCAGCTAATTCATATTGCTTAGTGCCTTGATCTGTAATCGAGTCAGATCTTTGTGCCTCAAATCCTTTGTTAACTATATCTGGAATATGCTGTAGATAAGCTTTGGCAAACTGTTTTGGATATACTTTACCCCGCGTAATCCATGCTATTAATTGTTCTAAATCTTGGTCTACTATTACTTTGTTACTTTTAGATAGTAATTGTCTTTTGGCAGCCATAGTTAGTAAGAGAGATAAATCTTCCATATGCGCCAAGGTTTTAGCTACTTCAATAAAGTCATCATAATTGCCCTGTAATATATGTACACGGCTTCTTAAGCCTGCAGCCTCGTCTTTTGAAAACGTTATATCTTTTTGAATTGGATGGCTTTGGTCATCAGGAATTAGAGCCTGAAGAGTTTTAACTTTTTGTTTAATTCCCTCAAGAACATTAGCATCGCTTATAGAATTTGATTGCTGTTCTACATGCTGATCAAGCTCTCTTAATTGTTTAAGGAAATCAGCATTTGAGCTAGTCAGCGCTGGAGCAAGTGGTGAAGAATAGAGTGAAATTAGATCTTGAATTTTGTCCCTGGCAGTGGAGATATCTGAAGCTTTCAAATCCTTCATTATAGAGCCTAGTCTAGTATGAGGATTAATCCAAATTTTCTGGCGGATAGTTGTAGTTCCAGATTTAACACTTATATCAAAATTTGCAAGGCTAGTACTCCAAATAGTTTGACCTAGGAAATCCAGAGTTTCCATTTCTCTAATCTTAGAACCAGCTTGTAGGCGATTTTTACGCCAGTTTAATTCTCTAACTAATAAATCTGCGCTACGGTCGGCATTATGTAAGAGCTGGATGGCAGTCTGTGAATCAAATAAAGGTCGACTAGTATTTTGCAATTTTAATTGAGCAAGTTTAACTTGAGTTTTAATTAAATATCGATATGCTTCTATGGCTCTTAAGTTTAAGTCAGCTTTTTCTTGATTATGATTTGCGTCTTTCCCCAGTTCTAGAAATCTTGCCTGAATATTTTTTAATTCTTCGCGAACTAAATCATTTTGCTCTCTAATTTCTTGATGGCTATTAGTGTCAGGGTTTAATTGAACATTAATATCCGCATTAAGCCGTTCTAAGCTCGTCATCAGCTGTTCTTTAGAAGCTGCTTGACCTTGAGATCTATAATCAGAAGCATAAGCTTTAATACCAGCTACTACATCGCTGATTCTCATCTGCAAGCTAATAACTTCTCTTTGTTGTGCTCTTGGATCTTCTCTATCAGTTTTATGTTTGAGTCGCTGTTGTGGTCTAGCCAATACTTCGCCTATAGGCTGCCCTCTTTGGGGAGCAATCAATGCAGTTGCAGCAGTAGCCACTCTTCGTAAATCAGTAGCACTAGTTGAATCTGGTATAACTGTTTTTAAAGGTGCAATCATTATTTAATCGATTATATCATTTCAAAATCTGATAATTTATCTTAGCACTAATCTTTTTCGGTAATACACTTGCTACCAATGTCAATAAGCGATTGCGCTTACCGGTGATGATTAACTCTTCATTATTCATGAATTTTTTGTATGTTATTTCTGCAACTCGGGCTGAGGACATTGGTAGGCGAAATGCTGAACTGTGCTTTGCGCCAGCTCTCTGACCAAAATTACTCTGGGTCGGTCCTGGGCAGCAAACACTGACCTGTACTTGGTATGGTCTTAGCTCTTCAGCCAGAGCATAACTGAAGCTAAGTACATAAGCCTTAGTTGCGTAGTAAACTGCCATCAATGGTCCTGGTAGGAAGCTTGCCACTGAAGCGATATTAAGTATGTGTCCTGAACGGCGAGCTGCCATACGTTTGGCATAAATTTGAGATAAATAAGTTAGAGCAGAGACATTAAGATTAATCATTTCAACTTGCGAATCTGGATCGAGATTAATTAATTCACCGTAAGCCCCAAAGCCAGCATTATTCACCAGTACATCAATATCACTAACTTGATCGCATAATTCTTTTACTTGAGCTATATCAGATAGGTCTTTAGCAATGCAAGTTGTTTTAGTTTGAAGACTATTAGCGACTTCTTCTAGCTTTTCTAAATTTCTTGAAACTAAAATTAATTCATAACCGTTAAGAGCAAAGACCCTCGCTAATTCTAGTCCTATACCAGTACTGGCGCCTGTGATTAAAGCTGTGGGCATATAGGGGATTCTAGCATCTGGTGATTTGACCTTGTTTTATGCGAAAATATTATCCTATGAGTCAGGATCTTGATAATTTAACTCTACTTGGTGCGGGTCAGACTGTGTATCCAACTAATCCTGAAGATGCTCGCCTAGAGGCGATCCCTAATCAGTGGACTGATAACGATTACATCGTTAATCTTGATTGTCTTGAATTCACTTGTCTTTGTCCTAAAACAGGACAACCAGATTTCGCGCAGATTTATATTTCTTATATTCCAGGAGAATATTTGATTGAGTCTAAGGCATTGAAACTTTATTTATTTAGTTATCGTAACCATGGAATTTTTCATGAGTTTGTAATAAACAAGATTGCACGTGACTTAAATAACGCTATCCAAGCTAAATATATTAAGGTTGTTGGTAAGTTTATGCCTCGTGGTGGTATTTCGATCAATCCAGTGGTGCAGCTTGGAGACAAGGGATTATACGAAGGTCTGAGAAATGCAGCTGAGTGATTCTAAAGCACTTGTAATTTTCTCTGGTGGACAAGATAGCACTACTTGTTTCTACTGGGCTAAGTCTAGATGGGCAGAGCTTTATACCGTTACTTTTGATTATGGACAGAAGCATAAGATCGAATTAGATGCTGCTCGTAAAATTTGTGAGTTAGCTGGAGTGAAGTTTGATCTGGTGAAAGTGCCTCAAGTGCTGCGTTCTACTAGTCCGCTGACAGATCATTCTCAGGATTTGGATAAGTATGAAAGTATTTCTGAATTCAAACCCGGTGTACAAGCAACTTTTGTTCCAGGGCGTAATATTTTATTTTTAACTATTGCTGCTAATATCGCTGTGCACCATGGTTGTAAGCATATAGTGATCGGAGTTTGTGAGGAAGATTATGGTGGTTACTATGATTGCCGCAGTGAGTTTATTCAATCTATGCAGATCGCTCTTAACCAAGGATTGTTCGGCAGCGATGAAGGTTTAGTAATTCATACCCCGCTAATGCACTTGACTAAAGCTGAGACCGTGAAACTCGCTGCTAGTTTAGGTCCTGATTGTATGCAAGCCCTAGCTCACTCACATACTTGTTATGCTGGGACTTTCCCGCCTTGCGGACACTGCCACGCCTGCTTGCTTAGAGAGAGAGGATTTCGTGAAGCAGGGATTGATGACCCACTCTTTTCAAATCGGTCATGCTAGAATTAGCTGCGTTCTTATGATCATATTGCATCAAAACACCGACACCCAACCTGAGATAGTGGAGACTATTCAGGGTGAGGGCGTGGATATGGGAGTCCCAGCGTTTTTTATTCGCTTTCAGGGTTGTAATGTACATTGTTTCTTCTGTGATGAGAAGGAGACTTGGGTTAAGCGCGAGAATAATTCCGTAGAAATGAACTCTAGTGAAATGATCGCGAGGTTAGAAGAAATGAACCCCTTGCTTAAACGTGTCGTGATCACTGGTGGTGAGCCCACAGAGCAGGATCTAGCCCCTCTGATACAAGCGCTTATCAATAAATCTTATAGAGTTTCAATAGAAACTGCTGCCACAGGCAGTTTCACGGGTGATTTATTTAAGGATTATAACGAAGAGGTCTTCGTTACCTTTAGTCCCAAGGAAGTTTATTCTAAGAGTTCTAAGGTGGCTGACGAGAGGATTTGGCAGAGAGCAGATGAATTGAAGTTTGTTATAGCCAATGATGAAGGTGTAGAATACTTACTTACTACTGTGATGGCTAAGCTCAAGCAAGCTAATAATGACTGTCCTATATTCTTGGTGCCGGATTGGTATAACCAGGATGCTACTAAAGCTAAGGTTCTAGAACTTTGCCGTCAATATCCTGGTAGATTGAGAATGGGCTGGCAGTTGCATAAGCTTATAGATATGCCGTAACGTTCCGACTTCGCACGCTTCCGTTACGCTTTCAGGATAATATATTATGTCCACTTTGCCTTCGGCTCCAACTGGGCAACCCTTGTTCGATTATTTGCACCTTTTACCTCGATAATCTGTCAGAAATGATCTAAATCCCGATCATTCTTAACCTTTTCATAAAAATAGCTATAAAATTTAAGCTCTATTGAGACTTATATGTATGGATTATATGTCTAGTATTGCACAATTAGTTCAAAACGCAGTCCCCTATACTTCAGGAGCTAAAATTGTTGTCCCGGCAGGTGCAGATTTAGCTCAACCAAGTATAGTTCCTGAGCAGGCTGTAGTTGAATCAAAAGTTTCAATAGGTGATCCTGCTCGTGCAGTATTTGAAGCAAGAGCTGGGCTTGCGCAAGAAGCTAACAATGGTGTGACTAATGCACAAGAAGTTTCTCAAGTAGGCGCAGCACAAGCTGATAACAGTGCAGAGCTAGTTGCTAAACAATTAAAAGAAATGGGAATTGCAATGGCGGCAAGCCTTGTTGATGCTCAGGATAAACAGTTTATTTCTGTAATAGCTAAAGTTTTAGATGGAGTGGAGTGTAATGGTAGTGGAGTTACGATTGAGAATCATGAAAATGCTTCAAGTGTGATTGGGATGATTCAGGATATCTATGTAACTGCTAAAGAAAGTAAATTAGGTGCAGAAGCCACTAGTAATGCTATTTACAATCAATTGAAATCTCTTGGATTGAGTCAAGAACAAAAAATAGTTATGCAAGATTACCTCAAGCAAGTTGTTGAGAAGAGTGGTGGAGACTCTTCTGAACTTGGATTAGATTGGATGAAAAACTTAGCCTTAAGTAAAGAAGGAATGCTTGCAGTGGGAACCGCTCTCTATGTGTTTTCTAACTTGATATCGCAAATACCTTTCGTTGGTAGTATTCTGGCAACGCCAATTCAAGCAGTGCAGGGACTATTGGGGATGGCAAAAGATTTAATACCTATGGCTCTACTAATTGGGCAAGCCCGGGAAAGAAGACCTGCTCCAGTAGTTAAACAACAAGCGAGTTAGTTCTTGTCAAAATCATGAAATCTTAACCGTTTTATAACTGTATAGGATTCTTATGTCTAGAAATACCATTACTCAAACATCACAAGCTTTAATCTCAGGACTTGAGGTAGCTAAGCTTGATCCTAAAAATATTAAATCAAGAGCAGAAGCAATTAAGATAGTTAATTGGTTAACTGCTTGGATAGCCAGTGGTACTGAAGGTTTAACTATCGATAAGATTAATGCTGCAAGGACAGTGTTTGCTGCACAGAGTGGAGTAGAAGAAAATGTACATGCTAAAGCAATTCTTGATAAATTAAGCTCTCTAGAAGCCTCGTATACAAATATTTATGAATCAATGAGTAGTAGTTCCAGAGGTGTTCTTGGAATCATAGCTAATCCGCGCTTGGTTTTGATAGAACAAGCTTTGAGCGGCACTTCAGGCTCAAGACGGTTAGCAGCAGCTTCAGGTGAAAATGACAGTACTGTAAAGCAAATGAATATGCTTATGCATCAATTATTGGATGCTGCTGAAAAACAAGCTAAAGCTAGTGAGAGACCTGGAATGGTTTTCGCTGAAACCTTGCATCAGCTAATTAATCAAAACAGTCATAGCTTTAGTCAAGAGTTCTTGAATCAATTTAAGCAAGCTATCAGTGAGCGTAAAGAAGAAGCCCAGCTAGATCGCAGAATCGATGCTGGCAAAGGCTCTGAGTCAAATGAGGCAGTGAGGCTTGATGATGCAATGCGCTTACTCAAACTGCACAAGAACGAAGAAGTCGTGATTCAGATTACAAGTGGAAGTGGCAGCTTAAATGAAATTTACCAACAATGGAATACTATGTCTCGTGATGAAAGAGCCCAAGCTCAGAGAGAAGGAATCCAGTTTTTGGAAAGCTTAACTAATAGTAGTTTAAGTGGATTGAAAGAAGCTGAGAAAATAGCAGCGATACAAGATGAAATTAATGGACTAAGTAATAAAACTCAAGTCTTTGTACAAATGAAAGTTAGAGAATTACAGACTGGCGAGAGCCTTCATAAACATGAACATGGATTAAATGAACTCTTAGCTAAGGTATTTGGAGAAGGATTTGCTTCCAAGGCTTTGGTTACTGCAATTATGGGATTTTTAGGTGGTAGTGCTTTTGGTTCACCTTTCCTCGGAATATTTTTTACTACTGCAATTAGTCTGTTAGGTTCGCTAACAAATTCTGCTGATCAGTCAAGCCTTCGTCCTGCGCCTCCTGACGTAGAAGCTAATAATGGAAACGGCAAATCTAGTTCACGCCCGTTGTCCTTGGCGCCGTAAAAGTTCCCGCTAATCTTGAAACTTAATTTTTATTTTCTGCTATTCTGAGTAATTTTTCACATTAAGATTAATAAATTTTTTTTAACTGAACTATTCGTTAAAACTGTCATTTTTGGCTTTACAAAACGCCAAACTGTTATAGATTAGACTATGTGATTAGCGTACAATTTCAAAATTTAGGACAAGCTAATTCAGAGATTCTTAAAGCCTTCAACTCAGCAACTTCTGCTCAAGCTCTGGAGGCATATCAGCCATTGTCCACGAAGGAGCGTAAGCGTGAAAAGCTTAAAGCTCTGCAAATTCTTAAAGCAGCATCAGAGTCTCCAACTCTTGCTGATATATCCCTTGCTACCGATTCTTTAGCGATAGCTCTGCAGAAAGCAGAAGGAGCTACCTTGCAAGCCATGCTCAACCTGCTCTCCGCTAAGATGATAGAGCAGAATAAATACACTTACTTCGATCAGGAGAAACAGATCGACTTGAAGAAAAAAGTTCAAGCTAAATTGAATGAATATAAGGAAGAGAAAGAAGATAACAAGGATAATAAGGAGCAGGCTAAAGAGGAAGCTAAACCAGAAAAGCTAAGTGCTGTTGACAAATTAGTTCAAGCTGCTACTACTTACTTTAAGGAATTGCAAGAAGGGATTATGGAGAGATACTCTAAAACCCTATCTCTAATGTCTCTTGAGAATTTACGTAAGGCCTTTGATGAAAGCATGAAGCTTATAGTTCGTTACGCTTATGAGGTTCCAGCAGAGTCATTTAAGGAGTATGTAATAGAGCCTATTAATGAGTTTGGAGCTAAGGTTACAGAATATATAGACGAAGGCTTGAAGAATGGGTTTAATCCTAAGTCTAAGAAGACCTTTAATCATAAAGAGATTCGTTCAATGTTACAACAAAGCTTAAGTGCTGAGCGTGAAGAGAAGCTGGAGAGTTCAGTCTTGATGCTGGATAGATCACTAAGAGCCAGAGCGCAGATGCATATTGCTAAGCAGAAGTTTACTAAGGACGAGATTAAGCTGGCGCTTCATAAATAATATTTCAAGAATGAGTACTTGGCGTTAATCAATGCCAAACGTAATCCTAGAACACCATTCATGAATCCTAGTCTGAAAATAAATTTGTAGATGAAACTATATAAAGCGCTGAGCATTGCCATAGTGATATTGGGTTTCTTATTGGAGAGCTTAGCAAATTTTACATAAGCTTGCTCCATATCATCTGTAGAAGTATAAGAATAGTGATCTAGAGGCTGTTTAAGCTCAGGGCAGTCGTGATGAGACTTGCTGTAGGATTGGGTTTCAGGGTCTAGTAGTTCAACGCTTTCATGTACCTTGCTATTGCAGAATCTGCCTAGTGACTTCTTGAATAGACGTAGCTGATAATCGGGATAGAATCCTCCCCAACGAATAAATTTATCAGCGATATAAAGCTTGCGAGCAATTTGATAGCCAGGGGCTTCTAAGCTAAGAGTCTTAATCTCATCGATCAGTGCATCTGTGATGACTTCATCAGCATCCAGACTCAGTACCCAGTCATTAGTGCAGTAAGATAGTGCCACGTTCTTCTGTGCTCCATAACCCAGCCAATCTTGATGATAGATTTTATTTGTATACTTAGCTGCGATCTCTAAAGTTCTATCTGTGCTACCTGAGTCTACAATAATGATCTCAGTTGCAAGCTTAGCTGCTTGTCTAAGGCAAGACTCGATAATGCGCTCTTCGTTGAGGCAGATAATGAAAACACTGATTTGGCAATCTTGCGGCACTATAGTTTATAATACTATGTGCTCAGACTGATCAGATTATTAATTTGCGGAGAGGTGTCCGAGTGGTTGATGGTGCATCCTTGGAAAGGATGTGTAGAGCGATCTACCGTAGGTTCGAATCCTATCCTCTCTGCCATTATCTTGAACACCGGTCTCTGACTGGGTTTAAAGGCAGAAAAGTCCCGCAACTTGCGGGGCTTTTTGATTATTGATGCACCAGAGAGCTGCTGAAACAAGCTCGGAGAGACCGATTTAAGGCAATGCTCTCTTCTCAGGAAAATGGGGCAGTTAATGGACTACCTATATAAACTTATCTCCAATTAGTTTTAAATCACTCCATGCTTTTTCAAAATCAAACTGTTTATAATCACCCTCTCTAAGTACTGGTCTTAATTGGGATTCAAGTTGTGATTTCAATATTTGTTTCTTACTATCTGAAAGGTTAATCTCCAATAGCTCAGGCTTAATTAACTTGACTTTTGCTAATTCTTGAAACTCTTTATCATTAATATTTATGATCTTGTGACGTATGGCATAGTCTAGATCGAATAAATCTCTGATAGCTGGTTGCTTTCTAGTGAATGCAGCTCTTAGCTTCTCTGCATAAGCTTCAGTTCTAGTCAGGCATTGAACAGGATAAGGGTCTATAAGAAAGGAGTTGTTGAAAGGATCTTGGACTAAAGTACTTGCATTAAGTGTAACTGGTGGAACTAATATTTCTTCTCTCAGACCAATTTCAAATAAAATAGTACCTTCCAAATCAGAAAGACACGAGTTATATCTCAATGAAGCATTGTACTGAGAAGAATTATTACGACCCTGAAATGTACTCTCAAAAGACAAGCCTTCAAAATTAGCTTCAAGTTCTGATATAAGTTTTTTAATTGGTTGCATTAAAGCACTTTTCTCGTTTCTTGATTTATCAGCTCTAATTGAAATTGAAAAGTCCAAATCTTCACTTAAACGATAAAAACCAACGTGAACCTTGTTTAATAAAGTCCCTCCCTTGAACACTAAATCATGAGAAGAATTTGAAAATATGGCTTTAAGTACAACAGAACAAAAATAATCTTTCTCAATTAAAGCAGGTAGGAATCCAGTTTCTGAGTTGGTATATTCAATTGCTGCACGAAGCTGTTCAGGATTAAATTTCGCCATTA
>CAYPGT010000046.1:0-16877 GCA_964410425.1 uncultured Gammaproteobacteria bacterium | reverse complement strand
GGTCAGAGGCAGAATTGAACTGCCGACACGAGGATTTTCAGTCCTCTGCTCTACCAACTGAGCTATCTGACCAGGCAACGAGGCGCTATCTGAATATAACGCAAAGCATAAAAATATTAGCATCTAATAAAAATCAGAAAATTATTATACTATAAACCTGTCATACCAAATCGCTCTAGGCGATTTGCCTATATTCTGATATATTTTCGATAGTCATGGAATATCTACACACTCATTCACTTAGTACAATGCTGGCTCTATTAACAGCCTCAGCTTTAATAGTTGCGTTCTTCTCAATGGACGAAGCTAGAGCTAGAAATATATCCCTATTCAGCAGTGTCGCAGTTTTAGGAATTGCTCTCAAACAATACTTCTGCTTATTCAATCCAGCCAACACTAGTTTACAGCTTGTAGAAACTTATGGCTGGATGGGTAAGATTAAATTCTCCCTTGGGGTAGATGGCTTATCATTCTCAATGGTTCTACTCATGGCGATTCTACTTCCTTGTGTAGTAATAGCTAGTGAGCCTATCGCTAAAAAACAACAACCAAGACTTTATTACTCATTACTAATGTTTCTTGCAGTAGCCGTCATGACTGTGTTTATGGCTAAGGATCTCTTCCTATTCTTCCTTGCTTGGGAATTAGAATTGATACCAATGTATCTATTAATAGCTATTTGGGGTTCTAAGAACCGCAACTACGCTTCTATGAAATTTTTACTTTATACTTTTGCGGCTGGAATACTCTTATTAGTAGGATTATTCTGGTTACTGACAGCGACAGGCTTTAGCAGCTTTGATATGGTGACAGTTGCTCAATTAACTCCTCACCTAGATTTCAAAGTACAAAGTGCAATCTTCATTCTTATTGCATTATGCTTCTTGGTTAAATTACCATCAGTACCACTTCATACTTGGCTACCAGATGCTCACGTAGAAGCTCCTACGCCAGTATCTATGCTACTAGCTGGCATACTATTGAAGATGGGTTGTTATGGATTGATTAGATTTGGTTTAGATTTCTTCCCAGCTGTTTTAGTTAAACTCGCACCAGCTTTTGCGATACTTGGTGCAGTGAATATAATTTATGCAGCTTATACAGCATTGATCCAGAAAGACCTCAAGAAAGTTATAGCTTATTCATCGATCTCACATATGGGATTTATTCTTCTAGGCATGGCCACGCTTAACACCGCTGGTTATAGTGGAGCAGTGTTCCAGATGTTCTCTCATGGATTAATTTCCGCTGCACTATTCATGCTTGTTGGCATGATTTATGAAAGAGCGCACACCAGAGAGATCTCGGAGCTTGGTGGCCTTGCTAAAGTAATGCCACAAACATTTTATATATTCGTGTTTGCAGCTATGGCTAATCTAGCTTTGCCTGGACTATCTGGATTTGTTGGTGAATCTTTAGTGTTCTATGGTGTCTTTAGCTCAGAAGTAGTTGCGGGTGTATTTGACCCTATTAAGGCTTCAGCAGCTGTTGCTGCCTTAGGAGTGATACTTACTGCGGCTTATATGCTCTGGCTTAACCAGCGAGTGTTTTACGGAGAGATTAAAACTAAATGGCTTAAGTTAACTGACGCTAGAAGACCTGAATTAGTGGTACTAGGAGTACTACTTGGTTTATCTCTAGTTTATGGCTTATATCCTAGATTTATCAATGATCTATATGAGCCGCAACTCAATAATCTAGCTCATTACAGCTCACCTGTTGTTACAGCATAAGAGATACAGCACGCTATAATAGTCCTCATGCTTAAAAACACTATACTGTTAGTTATACTTGCAACGCTTACCCTCAGTGCTTCTGCCGTTAAATATGACAGTAAAATCACAGTAGCTGAGCCAAGTTTTAGTGGGGAAGGAGAGGTAGAAACTGGTGATTACGATTACATTAAAAGTGTTGCTGCTGCAATCCAAGCTAAATGGCAGGCTCCACAACCCAACAAATACCCCAAGGATATATACAAACAATTCAAGAAGAAAAAATTAACCGACCTAAGCGCCTTAGCAGAGTTTACGATTACACCAGAAGGTCAAGTAGAAGAGCTTAGATTAAAGAAAGCGAGTGACGTTCCTTTGTTTGATGAAAGTTGTCTGAAAGCCATTAAAGATGCTGCACCTTATCCAGAACCACCTAGATCTAAAATAATCGAATACGAATTTGAATACCATTACACTCACAAGAACTACTGGCAGAGGCTTTGGTATGATTAAAACAGAAACAATACGAATCGCTCATAGTCCTGATTCTGATGATGCTTTCATGTTCTATGCTATCAAGCATAAGAAGATAGATTTACGAGGATACGAGTTTGAGATTAGCAGCGATGAAATAGATGTATTAAACCAAGCAGCTATTGATTCAATATGTCAGGATCCACTTATGGATTTAGATGTATTTGCAGTAAGTTTTCACGCCTATCACTACCTTAAGGATCACTATGCCATGTTGCGCTCAGGTGCTTCAATGGCAGGCTCTGACTACGGTCCAAGACTTGTCAGTAAAAACTCTACTTTAATCAAGCAAGCCAAAATAGCAGTTCCAGGTAAATATACCAGCGCATTTCTAGTTTTACAAATATGGCTAAAAGAACAATATAAAAATGATATTGAGCCTAATTTTATTTTCTGTAGTTATAATGATGTCTTCCCTTTATTAGAATCAGGCGCAGTCGATGCTTCCCTTCTCATACACGAGTCACAGCTTAAGTTCCAAGAGCAGGGTTATAATTTAATAGTAGATCTGGGTAAGTGGTGGTATGAAACATACACCCATAGTCTACGCATGCCGCTTGGTTGCAATGTCATAAGACGTAGCCTTGGTGAGCAAGCTATCTCTGACATAGACTCTCTACTAAAAGAATCTATAGAATGGGGGCTTAAGAACTTTGATGAAGTACTCGCTTACTCACGAGACTTTGCTCAGAACGGACTAGATGATGCTCAGGCAAAGCATTATATACATATGTATGTAGACGAATCCACAGTAGAACTAACAAATAACGATCTTAAGTCAGTTGAATTATTGCTTAGTAAAGTATGATGGATTAATTATTTGCTGCATTAGCTGCAAAAACTTTATGACCACTGATTTGATCAGCAAAAATTTCATTAATAGCAGCTATAGCTACTTCTCTTGCTTCTGGCTTGAACATAGAATTCACCATCACTTCAACTTGTCTAGCTGGGATTCCTGCTTCTCTATAAAGTTCGCTAGTTATTTCTGCTAAAGCACCAGGAGCTTTATTTCTGAGAATAGCAAAGGCTCCTAAAGCTTTCTCTTGTGGGCTTTTCTCTGAAGCTTCTAGTCTTTCTAATTTTGCTAAAACTTTTGGTTGATTTGCAAGTAATTCATCAATCCTTGCTTGATAGTTAACTGGGTTAATAAAACTCATGATCTGATTTGCAACACCAGCAAGTTGAACGTTGCCATCTCTCAGATTATTAATTAAACTCTTGAGCTGCTCAGCTGCTCCTGCTTTAAGTAAACCAGTTGTAGCTACTGCTTGACAAGCCACATCACGATCTACGCCAGTCTTAACACAACCTTGACGTTCTGCAGACATCGTTTCTGCTGGTCTCCGATAAACTTCATTTATTCTGCCTGACGCGAATGCTGTTATTGCTGCCATAATAGGAAAAATATTAGCATAATTATGTCATAATCGCAAGCGCATTATTTTACCCCGGATAAACAAATAAAATATTCAAGGCTTAGTTTCAAACCCTCATCAAGGCTTATTTTAGGCTCCCAGTTAAGTAATTCTCTAGCTCTAGTTATATCAGGCTTACGGCGTTTAGGGTCATCCTGCTGTAGTGGTAAGTACCTAAAATTAGAGTTGGAATTAGTTAAGCGCTTAACTTTTTCTGCCAGTTCAAGAATAGTAAACTCATTTGGGTTACCAATATTCACTGGCTCATGGAAGTCTACAGACATTAGCTTCACTATACCTTCTACTAAATCACTTACATATTGGAAGCTACGAGTCTGACTACCATCTCCATTAATTGTAAGTGGCTCACCTCTAAGTGCTTCTGTTAAGAAAGTGCAAACTACTCTACCATCATCAGTGCGCATACGCGGACCATAAGTATTAAAAATTCTCACGATACGCGTGTCGATACCGTGCTTGCGATGATAAGCCATAGTGATAGCTTCAGCAAAACGCTTAGATTCATCATAAACACCACGAGGTCCTATAGGGTTAACATTACCGTTATAAGTCTCTGGCTGCGGATGAATCTCTGGATCACCATAAACTTCTGAAGTACTCGCTAAAAAGAACTTCGCGTTTTTTCCCTTCGCAAGTCCTAAAGCATTATGAGTGCCCAGTGAACCAACTTTAAGTATCGGAATAGCTAATTTCTCAAAATCCAATGGGGAAGCTGGACTCGCTAGATGCATCACCCAATCAAGTCTCTCACTTATATCTATATACTCAGAAACATTATGGTTAATAAACTTAAAATTAGGAGAATCTAGTAAGTGCTTTATATTTTCAGCAGAACCAGTAACTAAGTTATCCAATACTATAACTTTATTAGCATCAGCAATTAATCTCTCAGCCAAATGCGAGCCTATGAAACCCGCTCCACCAGTGATGAGTATAGTCTGCATTAATGTCTACCCATCCCTACGTAAACAAATCCCAGGTCTTTCATTTGCTTAGGATCATATTGATTACGCCCATCTATAAATAAATTACCAGTCATAGCTTGCTTAACTTTAGCCATATCTAATGACTTATATTCATCCCACTCGGTTACCAAAATTAAAGCATCCAAACCTTGCACCAAATCATTAGCAGTTTCTACGAAATTAATATCCAAACCAGCAAGCTCTTTCTTACCATTCTCCATAGCAACGGGATCAGTCATAGAGACTCTAGCTCCCATCTTCACCAATGCTCTAGCTATGTCCAAGGCTGGCGCATCACGCAGGTCATCAGTATTAGGTTTGAAGGCTATTCCTAGAAGGCCAATCTTCTTACCCTTAATAATTTTCAGTTTTTCTTGTAAGCGTTTGATTACTAAATCACGCTGAGCATAATTTACTTTCTTAGTTGCTTGAAGTATTGCTGTCTCGTAATTATATTCTTCAGCTATTTTGATCAAAGCATCCACATCCTTACCAAAACAACTGCCACCCCAGCCAATGCCTGCATTTAGAAACTTATGACCAATTCTAGTATCAGTACCGATACCTCGCATTACTTCATTAACGTCGGCACCAACTAGATCACAAATATTAGCGATTTGATTAGAGAAACTGATTTTAGTCGCCAAAAACGCATTAGCACTGTATTTGATCATCTCAGCACTCGTCACATCAGTAGCAATTACCTCTACTTTAGATACACCACTTGGGCGCGGACAAAAATCTGGAGCTTTAAAGCTCTGTTCACTTAACTCACTATAAAGTTGTTTCAACTTGGAAGCTACTTCAGCACACTCACTACCTAAAACTATACGATCTGGATAGAGGCTATCTGAGATCGCAGAACCTTCACGTAAAAATTCTGGATTAGAAGCTACACTAAATTTAACTTTAGTCATAGTAGAACCAGCTGTTTGAGAGCTGCGCAAGGCAATGCCATTTTCAACTAACATCGCGACCCAGTTACCGGAACCCACTGGCACAGTAGATTTATTAATAACAACAGCCCCATCCTTGAGATACTTACCAATAGTTTCAGCAGCAGATTTAAGATACTCTAAGTTAGGCTCACCATTAGCCAGAGGCGGAGTACCAACAGCTATAAATATAAACTCTCCATTACTAATAGCCTCCTTAGCATCAGTAGTAAAAACCGGATAGTTATTTTTAGACTTACAGATTTCTAAAAGTTCTTCAAGATTAGGTTCATAAATAGGAACCTTACCTTGTTTAAGATCAGCTATACGTTTCTCATTAATATCTAAACAAGATACTTCATGACCCAAGAAAGCAAAACAAGTTGCCGTAACCAACCCTACATATCCTGTACCTATAACGCTAACTTTCATTTCCGCTATACACTATAACATATATAATAAAGTGCAACTACTCACCTATTTATATAATATTTTCATTTCAAATCCCTTAAACCAGGATGGGACTTGGGTTACGCCGCTTCGCGGCGTTTGCGCTGCGCGCGGCTTCATAAGGGTTGCTATCTTCTTAAACGATCTATAATTAAACCTACCGTTTCTAGAAAGCTCTATTATTTAGCTGTCCGCAGGACAAAACGCGCCGAAGGCGCGTAACCACAATCAAAATACAATTTAGATCAATAGACCTCTTTCGAAACCGCAGGTTTCGAAAGAGGTCTAATAATTACTAAAACTTTAAGTCTCTAATACTATGCTCAGACTGTTGATGCGATTTAATCAACTTTGTTTTTTTGAATTTTATAGAGCGATATAAATCTCTATCGAGTTTCTTCATTTTCACTGAAGGCAATATGTTTTCATCATAAGGTGAAACCAAAGGTCTTGAGTTAAAACCATATTCACGAGTATCCTTGACTTTAGGTAAAACTATAAGCTCGCTATAATCTATTACTATTGTTTCATCAGACATAATTCACCCCTTCCTGAATCTATCAAATCATGTTTATATTAATAACTGGTTAAGCAAGACCATAATCTTCAGGTGTCACTGTACCGCCACTAAAAGTACTACTAGTTAAGTCTCCTAAACGAGTAATTGCTCTATTACTATTAGCGAACGAAGAAACCTCGTTCAACGGCGCAGCATAACCACCATTACGTATATAATGCAGATCTCCACCAGTAGAGTTATTGCCTCTAATTATATTACCAGTATTGGCGTTATATCCAGTTGGACCAGTTTGCTCAAGATTAACATAGAATACCTTGAGGCTCTGCGTACTGGTCTTAATGCCCACTCCATCAAGATTGAATATCTGTCTAAAATCGTTTAACAGAGGATCAGTATCAGCAAGAGCAACTACATTAGATCCATTAGCGGCAATACTAATAGAATCGTCATTAGCTTCTCTACTATCTGTCAAAGCGTTATCTCTAGCACCAAACATATACCTTGCTATGAAATTGATATCAATAAGAGTGGCTCTCTTACTGGAATCAGTAGCTTTATTACCATTAATATCATATAGACCACGGCTAAATGCATCTGCCAACTTAGCTTCCATCGAGGCCGTTGGTGGAGGATTAGCACCAAGATTGAGATTAGCAGTTAAGTCATTTCCTCTAAGCCCTCTGCTATATCTACTGATTAAGATCAAGTCTGTCATTGGATCATTCTTGCCATCACCATTAATATCCAAAGCACCTGCTTGAGATAAATAGTCCAAATATTTACTCATATCTGTTCCAAAATTTCTAGCTCCTTTGATGAATGGATCTGGTTTAGAACTCTGAGAAACTAATACTGCATGATTAGGGTCAGTTATATCACTGATAGTTGTTACTCTATTACCCTGGGCATCAGTTTTACTAATTGTTGAAAGTACAGTTACTTTAGAACTTCCATCAGTATAATGATCAGTAATAGTTTGAAGATAGCCTGTTTTCATTTCAACATCAAAACCAGTGCTAGGTGGGATTTGCGTATAGGTCTTAGAAGAAGTACTGCCATCAGCAAACTTAGTTTGAGAATTATAAATAGGATGCCCATCATCATCCTTAGCTCCACTATCACTTAAAATACTGCTATAAATATTAACCGGATTATTAGGATCTGTTAAATAAACAAAATTAGCTGTTGATTTACCATTACCAAGATCACTAATAATTAAAGAAGCTGTATCAGTGTTAACAACTCTACCACTTGAGTTTTTATCTGTGTATGTTACTCTGTACCCTGTTGGTGAACCGTTTGCATCTTTAGGAAGATCTTGATAAACAGCTGTCGTGGATGATTTATCGGTATAAGTAGTTAGCTCTTGATAAAGTCCTTGAGCATTGATTGAAGTTTTAGTAACGCTACCATCTGCATTATTAAACGTAAACCCAGGTCCAATGCGCTCTTCACCTAAGATGCTGATAATAGGTTGGGGACTAGCCTCTGTGTAATTATTACCAGCAGGTCCAGATGAGTTAACAGATGGTCTACTAGCACCTATACCAACAGAAGATTTAGAAACAAAAGCTCTGTCTACTCTTGAAGCGGCACCTCTACTTTGATCGGAACCAACTTGTGCTCTTATAGAACCAAGGGAATCTTGTGCTCTAGTAATTCCGTTAGTTTCTGCCAGTGTTTCATTAGCACTAGTACGAAGAGTTCCTTCACTCGCACTATTAATATTATTTACTGGATTAGTTATATTATTTGCCATAATATACAAAACAGAGCCTTAATGGCTCTAATCAATAATCACATAGCTTAATTAAGGTTTAGTTAAAAGCTATAAAAGCCAAAAGGGATATAATACAACTAGAAAATGACACAAATCTGCATAATTGACTATAAAAGCGGCGGCAATATTTTCAGTGTCAATAATTCATTAGAGCATCTAGGCGCAAACACTCTAATCAGCTCTGACCCTAGAGATGTACTTAAAGCTAATAAAATATTCTTTCCCGGAGTGGGGAGCTTTTCTAAAGCTATGGAAAGTTTGCATAGCCTTGGTTTATACGATGCCATTAAGCAGCAAATTAGCGCAGGCATACCAACTCTAGCAATTTGCGTTGGCATGCAAAGTTTGTTTGACTACAGTACTGAAGGCTCAACACCAAGCAAGGGATTAGGAATCATCCCTGCTGCAGTTGAAAGGTTTGGCTCTAATTCGGAGAACTTCAATCTAAAAATCCCACATATGGGTTGGAATGCTATACATCAAGAACATAGTTCAAATCCTCTATTCAAGAGTATTTCGCAAGATACACACTTTTACTTCATACATAGCTATAGAGTTGCAATACAAGAAATCCCTGGCTATCAAGTTAGTTCAACTGAATATGGAGAAAAGTTTATTAGTCATATTTGGAATGGCAAAAACCTCCATGCTTGCCAATTTCACCCAGAAAAGAGTGGTGAAGCGGGTTTGCAACTACTAGAGAATTTCATCAAGTCTTAGATATCCAAATCTTTAACATCAAACTCAACAAAATCGATACCCATAGCACCAATACAATCACGCATCATTTCAGCTAATTCAATATCTCTAGCTTGCTTTCTATAAGCTGGTTCTAGATACAATTCCTTGATCACAGCTTTAGTTTGAGTCTTACGCTTAGGATTATTAGCATTGAGAGGTTCTATTAGCATATAAGAGAATCCGAAAATCTCTTCTGCGTTCTCAAACACAATAACTCTAGATCCTCTTCTTCTCGTTAATTTATCTATAAACTCTTTCCACTTGAGCTGGGACTTATTAGATTCATCAAGCCAATGACTGTTGCCACGCATTTGCTGTATCATGGTTAGGTTCGCCCACAGTTCAGCAACACGATCTCTATCATACTGGGCACTTAGCTTACGAACTTGGTATCCTTCCAAATTAGAAGCATTTGCCTTGCTTATATCTCTTAATTTTTTTTGTTTGGTACTTAACATTCACACATGCCCAACAGGTGACTATTCTTTTAATTTGCTCAAGTTAATTATAGCGAATCTATAATATTAGCGCAAATCATACTTGTATAAAGCCTCTCTGAAAGAGGATTTGAGTTAAGAGACGGTTAAATAAGTAAAAATGTTCTTAACGAAATGATAACTATGGCATCATCCACCAAACTTGATGCTGAGATCCAAGCAAAGGATTCAAACCACTATCAAGATTTGCACTAAGACCTAATTTCGATAAAGCCTTAGACATACCGAGATCCAGAATATCATCAAAACTTGACAGCTTATTGGATTTCCAAGTTTCATCAAACTTAATAGTATCTGCTTTAGAGTATGAATATTTTTCTTTAAGCATTTTCTTGACAGCTAACTTAGCATCTTCGTATGATCCCAACTCATCTACCAAATCTACTGCCAATGCTTGCCTTCCTGTGTAAACCAATCCCTGAGCCAATTCATCAAGCTTAGCTCTCTCTATACCGCGTCCTTTCTCCACATCATCAAGGAATTGATCATAACTGTCCTGCAATAAAGCATCTAATATTTTTTTCTCATCTTCAGTTAGACTTCTAGTCGGAGAACCTAGGTCCTTAAACTTACCTGCCTTAAAAGTTTGATCAACAATTCCTAATTTATCTAGCAAACCCTTAAAGTTCAAACCAGAACTAATAACACCAATACTTCCAGTAATAGTTCCGGGATTAGCCACGATATAGTTAGCAGCACTTGCAATATAATAACAACCACTTGCACAAACGTCGCTCATAGACACCAATACTGGCTTGCCTGCAGCCTTAAATTTACTCACTGCTTGGTAGATTTCTTGACTAGCAGCAACAGTACCACCAGGGCTGTTGACTCTTAACAAAACTGCTTTAGTATGAGGATCTTCAAGAGCCTTATCTAATTCCTTTTTGACGTAAGCGACATTGAGAATACTCTTAAACGCTGAGCGACTATGAAAACTGTCAAAGATCACACCCTCCAGACCTATGACAGCAACTTTATCATTACTTAGACTAGCCACAAGTCTGCTTCTATCGTCATTAGATAGTTCAGTGTTTTTCTTTAGTATAAATAAACCCAGCAGCAAGGAAAGCAGACAGAATACTACTAAACTTGCAGCAATAATTGATTCTCTAGCTTTATCATTGGTATCCATCATATATACGAGTAATTATACTTAAGTATAGTGAAAAATGTTAAAGGCAAAATGCTAACATAGGAAGTCTAATGATTGAAGATCAAATCAGAGCAATGGTACTAGCAGCAGGAGTTGGCTCCAGACTGCAGCCATTGAGCGATGTAGTACCCAAACCACTAATAAAGATCGGTGGTAGAACGGTTATGGATCATATACTACTCTTACTCAAGAGTCATGGCATTACTAATGTTGTCTCTAATACTCATCATCTAGCTGAGCAAATTCATGAACATTTTAAGGATATTAAGACTAAGGAAGGAATTAACATTCAGTTTCTATATGAAGAAAAACTATCTGGAGTTGCTGGTGGACTTAGGCTCTGTCAAGATTTCTTGAAGCAATCTACAGCGTGCATCATCATGGGAGACGCTCTCACTGACATAGATCTAACTGATTTATATCTCAAGCATAAAGAAGCAGTGAAGAAGCACGGTTGTTTAGCAACTGTGGCACAAATGCAAGTAAAAGACACCAGTGAGTTTGGAGTCATAGTAACTGAAGCTTTATTAGATAAGGATAGTGACTGCCCTAATCGCATAGTTAAATTTCAAGAGAAACCTAAAGCCAGCGAAGCACTTTCTAACTGGGCAAACACCGGAATATATTTCTTTGAACCAAGAATTTATGAATTTATTCCAAGTGCCATGGAAGCGCCTAAGTATGATATAGCTCGCGATCTTTTCCCCAAACTCTTAAATGCTGGAGAATACATACAAGCGATAGCAATAGACCCTAAGACTTATTGGGCAGACCTAGGAACTCCCGCACAATATATCAAGAGTGTTCAAGATATAACAGAGGGTAGAGTAAATCTCGACTTCCTTGAATCAATAGACTCAAGCGTAGTTATTGATACAAGCGTAAGCATTGAGGGGTTTAATGAGATAGGAGCTGGCACTAAGATTGCTAAGAACGTCACCATTAAGGACTGTATTATTTGGGATAATGTCAGCATCGGTGAAAATAGTAGTCTTGAGGATTGTATTATCGGTTCAGGAGCTCAGATTTCAGCAAACCAAACCCTAAATAAACAGATTTTAATTGCCGAAAACAGTAGAATTAGGGGCTTTTAGACCTCTCGCTTATCGGCGACTAAATTTACAAAATTTTCCCTATTAGGGCATTGCAATTTGGATTACGATCTAGTATAATAATGTACAGACACAAGAATCCCCCCCGTCATGGCCTTGTGTTGTGACGGTTGTGTCTATTTTTCAAGTAAAAAGCTCCCCAAAAGGGAGCTTTTTACTTAGTATAAACATATTTATCAATGATTTTATTCCTATTCCTTCAATAAATCAGTTTTCTTTGCAATCGCCAGGCTATCTGGAGTGCTAAGTAAACGCTTCCTAACAGTTTGAGTTCTATCATCTTTTATCTCTAAACATTGCTTAAGACTCTTTTTAGCAGTAGCATTAGCTAAAACTAATTCTAATGCTCTTGGTAAGGATACTAAATGATGAGCAAAAGTGATTGAAGTTGGATGACATTTTTTCTCCAAACTCTCAGAAAAAATCTTCACAAAGCTTGGCATTGACATAAGTTTTTCAAAGTCATCACTCTTCATGATACGAAGCAGATTACGATTATCATCTAGATTCTGTAACCAAATAGAGATTAATTTTTCAGCTAGTGATCCGTCTAATAAATCTCCAGCACGTGTTATAAGTTTTTTGGCTAAACGTTCCTGGTACTCTGTAGGTGCTTCATTAAACCAAGCTACAAGAAACTCTCTCATATTTGCCAAAGAATCTTTATCTTCCTTATTCGATTGAATCTCATCAATCTGCCTAATTACAAAACTCGGTGTTGATTGTTCTAAGAACTTTCTAAAATGCGTTGCCAAATCTAAAGCTTCAGGAGCTTTTGCAGAGTTGAACAAACTAATATTTCGTAAAATTACTTTAAAGTGCCATTCGAAATTTTCATTTCTTGCAGCTGGTGGTCTCTTGCTAAAAATCTCATCTAGAGTAGTTCCAAAATACCCTAAGAACATATTTATCAACTCAGGATCTTTAATTATAGGTAGATTTTCATCATCTGGACCTGGAACACTTAGTCTATCGTAACTTAATGATCCATCGTCTTCTAAACAAATTGCAATGAGCCTACCTCTGAATAGGTTTTTTAATTCTTGATCGCTTAAAATCACTTGAAGGCGAGCTAATTTTTCTTTATTAAGCCGACCAGTACCAATCTCATCACTAAGTGATTCAGGTCTTAATTCAAACAATTGCAATTCGTGATCAATGAAAGCATCAATAAGTTCATCAGTACCAGAATTGGAGGCTCGATCAGCCGAAGGTGAATGACTACATAAATATTTTTTAGCTCTGGCTCTAATAGACTCGTCATCATGACTTAAAAAATACGCTAACAAATCCTCATTTAGTGAATCTTCAGCTAAAAAATCCACTTTAATCAGTGCGTCGAGATGTGCTCCATCCTCAGAACCCCATCTAAAAAAATCACTATCTATAAGAAGCCATATTACATCATCAGATAAGCGTTCACTACCACAAAGCACGAGAATTTCATCATGAATAGCTCGATTACGTAGCACTTCTAATCTAAGCGTATCGTTTTGAAGAATCTCTTCTAGTAATTGGTTTATAGACTCACTGTCCCGACTTGTCCGTAAAATAGTAAGCAATTGATCTTCAAACTTAAGACCAGGAGAAGCTGTATGAAGCCTACTAAGTAAATCAGATGGGGCAGCAGCTAAAGCTCCGCACTCAATTGGTGCTGCGTTATCATCAAAAGCCAAAACGCCCTGACTTCCTACTCCTGAATTTACACCTCTGATTGCACTCACAACTCAGATAATAACATATTGGTAATTGTTCAGCAAAATCACCACAAAAAACGTAAATAATTGGCTTAATTAAGGACTGATTAAGAAATTTCCTATAAATACCTAATCTCATCAGCCTATATATACTCGTGAATAAGCAATCCAAACTATTTGATAAAGACGGTCAAAAGGAAATGAAAGAGTTTCTTTTAAGAATCAAAAGTAACCTGGCAGATAGCGAAGATCAGGATAGAGAATGTTCTAGACCTAGGTTTGCAGAAGCTGATAATAAGCCTGTGAAGAATAACGTAGTTATTGAATTTGACGAAAGTCACGAGATTTCTAATATAATCAGAGCCTAATTTGGTGGTATAACCTAATTAGATGAAAATAGGTATACCTAAGGAAATTTTAGCTAATGAAAACCGTGTAGCAATTACTCCGGCGTGGACTAGAGCTTTAACTGAACTAGGACACAAGATTTATATAGAAACTCAAGCTGGGTTGGGTAGTAGCTTTCATGATGCTGATTATATTCAAAGTGGCGCTCATATCCTTAGTAGTGCCGAAGAAGTATACGCAGAAGCAAACATCATAGTGAAGGTCAAACAACCACTGGAACAAGAGTTCAAGCTCATTAAACAAAATCAAATTTTATTTACATACTTACATTTAGCTGCTGATCCTCATTTAGTACACAGCCTAGAAGATAGTGGTGCACACTGTATCGCTTACGAAACTATCGAAGATTCTTATGGCAGACTACCTTTACTCAAACCTATGTCTGAAATCGCAGGACGCATGGCAGTACAAATAGGAGCTAGGTACTTAGAAAGAGGCATAGGCAGTCTTCATCCAGGTAGAGGCATACTCCTAGGAGGCGCTTCTGGAGTGCCACAGGCGATAGTAACGGTTCTAGGTGCAGGTATAGTCGGAGCTTCAGCAATTAAGATCGCAGTAGGCATGGGAGCTTACGTTCATGTCTTTGATAAGAACATTCATGCACTTGGCAGAATCGATGAGCTTTATGGTAGCAGAGTTACTACTATCTACAGTACATCATCAGCGATAGAAGAATCCATCGCGCACTCTGACCTAGTTATAGGAGCAGCTCTTATCACAGGTATGAAAGCACCGATGCTGGTTACTGAAAACATGATACGTAAAATGAAATATGGTTCAGTCATAATAGACGTAGCCGTGGACCAAGGTGGTTGTATTGAGACCAGCGAAATAACCAGTCACCAAAACCCTATTATAGTTAAGCATGATGTACTACATTACGGCGTCGCTAACATGCCTGGAGCAGTACCTAACACTAGTACCCAAGCACTCTGTAATTCAACTATGCCCTATTTAATTAAACTAGCTGAGAAGGGCTTAGGAGCTTTAGAAGAAGATCCTGGATTTAAGAAGGGTCTGAATATATCAGACGGTAAGCTTTTGATAAAACTTAGTTAGCCTTAAAACCTAGGAAACAATTCGACATCTGAACAAGCTGAGCAATAAGACGAGAGTTGTCTCTCTTTGTGAACGTAAGTAAGCAAAGAGAGACCTCGAGTCCCGCGAAGCTTGTTGGTCGAATTGTTTCCTAGTTTCACATAAGCTATAATTTAATGGTGAGCAAACAAGAAATCATCACTGGAGCAGAGCTAATCAGTAGAGCGGCTATAGATGCTGGAGTGAATTTTTTTGCTGGTTATCCGATAACACCAGCTTCTAGTGTTTATAGTGCCATGCTTAATAAGCTGCAAGCCCAAGGGAAGCTTGCTATCGGTGCTTCTGACGAGATATCAGCACTAGCGATGTGCATTGGTGCTAGTATGCGCGGAGCTAAGTCCATGACAGCTACAGCAGCACCTGGCTTGAGCCTGATGGTAGAGAGTATTGGCTATGCTTTCACCACTGAGATCCCAGTATTAATAGTTATAGGTCAGAGATTAGGTCCTAGCACTGGCGCTGCCACTCAATCTGCTGAAGGTGATATCAGCTTCGTACAAAGCCTTATCTCAGGTGGATTCCAGATACCAGTATTTGCACCAAGCTCGATCTTCAACTGTTACGAGACTACTATTAAAGCTATCAATTGTTCAGAGAAATATCGCACACCAGTAATCTTACTTAGCGAGAAAGATATACTTATGTCCTCAACTAATATTTCGGTAGAAGAGTTTGAGAAGAAAAAACTTGAAATGAAAATCATCGAACGCCCTTACCATAACATAGATGATAAACAGCCTTATAAAACTTATAACTTCAATCAATTAAACGAAGTGCCAGAGTTCGTTGCAGCGGGTATCGGCACTGAAGATAGAGTAGTAGCTACAGCATCCACTCATGACAAAGCTGGTCGCTTACTAAAAGACTCACCTGAAGTCATGGAAGTGATAGAGCATTTAAGAGCAAAGATCGAAGAAAATGTAGATGATATCTCTGAGTATAAACTTGAATTAGAAGCAGGAGCTAGAACTACAATAATTAGTTTTTTAGCCTCAGACCTCTCTGCGCGTGAGGCTATTAAAACCGCCCGCAAACAAGGAATAAAACTTAATCACTTAACTATTTTTAGTTTGTTTCCTGTCCCAGAGAAAGCTATTAAAGAAGCTATAGCTAATGCGGATAGAGTCATCATTCCGGAGGTCAATGCTACTGGACAATACGCTGAGATCATCAGACCACTAGTTGCAGGTAAAGAACTTATCAAAGTCAATTCTATAGCGGATTTGATTAAGCCCGAGAATATTCTAAGGGAGATCCAATAATGAGCTCAACACAATCAACACCGTATAAATACCTTATCGACAACCCAGAATTCCCCTACTGCGCCGGCTGCGGTCATACTTGGATTAATAAAGCGGTAGCTCTAGCTTTAGAAAAACTACAAGTTAAACCTACCAAAGTAAATATGGTTAGTGATATTGGCTGTGTAGGCTTAGTAGATAAATTATTTCTTACTAATACTATTCATACCACCCACGGACGCAGCACTGCGTTTGCTACTGGCTTACAGCTAGCTGATCAAATTCTCTATGATGGTGATGCTTTGCACATAGTAATGATTGGTGATGGTGGTGCGACTATTGGATTACTACATCTAGTAGAAGCAGCTAAGCTCAACGCTAATGTCACTGTCATACTACACAATAACTTTGTTTACGGTATGACTGGTGGACAAAACTCTGGGCTGACACCTGAGAGCTTTCGTACTGCTACAACCATGTCAGGCAGCCTCACACCTAACATACACATAGCTCATATGCTAGAAGCAGCACATGCTGGATATATCGCCCGCAAACTTGCTACTGATAAGGATTTAGTAGAAACTATAGTAGA
>CAYPGT010000045.1:3954-17118 GCA_964410425.1 uncultured Gammaproteobacteria bacterium | reverse complement strand
GAACGTCTTGGAATTGGTATTATGGATCGCTTGCTGAGCCTCGTATGTATAGAACCAGACACTCCTGATGTTGCTCAAACAAATCCGCCATCGCCTACTTCTCCTACACCTACATCACCAGAGCACGCTACAGACCGAGAACCAGTTCGTGATAGCGCTGCAGAAGCATTACGAGAAGAAGCACCGCTGATGTAATCACTAATTAGCTTAATAAACCCTGCTTAATATAGAATTACCAATTAGATTTGCAGTAACGACAAACTCTTGCTATTATATGACCTCGTCGATGCAGTTAAACAAACCAGCACAATTAGTAATCAATGTTATTAACTCTAGATTACTAATTTCCGAAGCTGTAACCACTACACCAGATGACCATCCACTAGATGCCACAATTGGTCAATTAGCAGCTCACCTAGATACTTTATTTAGATTATTTGTTTTCAATAAGGCTCAATCTTCTTCTCCGCTAAAAGAAACTGTTCTAGAAACTTACCTAAAGGATACAGTAGCAAGAAACAGATTCAAAGCAAGCTTAGAGTTAAATCAGGCTAACAATCAACTATACACTGACGAAACAAACAGAAGAACTCATATCATGGCTGCATTAGGTTCTTTTTTTGATTTTCTAGTACCCCTTACCAATTCAAACTCTAACGCTGACTTACCTCCGAATGATCAGATTGTTTGCATCCAGCCAAACTCCAATATAGTACAGTTCGTAGAGGGCTTCCTCGTGAAACCAATTATAGACAGTACTAGCAAGTTATATATAGATGATAAAGCTGACGATATGGCTTATAAGGAGCTATTAGCAATAGCAATCAGCATGGGTAGGAATCCGAATGGGAATCTTCTTATATCAGAATCATGTCAGCGACTTCTTGAACAAAATTCTAAGCAAGATGATGATCAAAGTCTTGCAATATTAACTTTGCTTTCTCATCTCTCAAAATATACTCATAATGAGCAGGACATAAGTTTAATTCAACAAACCTGCTCTACCATAATCTCTAACGAACTCAAATCTAATGATCGTAACGATAAGAAATTATGCTTTGCCCTACACGTAATAAGTCAATTACAACACGTCAACTGCGACAGCAAGCTGCTTTGGAACTTGAATAATATGGTCAGAGATAAAGATCGGACTGATGAGTGGGTGGCGGAAAGAAAACTTCACTCTCTAAAAATCTTATCCAAAATTAAATGGCCTGACAGTGGCTGCCAAAGCTTAACTTATGAAACACTTAAAGCTTGCGTACTCAATCCAGATGAAGAACAATGGGTTAGAAGCTACGCCGTTCTAGCTCTGTCTCAGATTAAATCTGTAAATGAAACACCTGAAGAGGTTCCTAGCTTATATGAACTGATAGATTATGCGACGGGACATTTAGATAATGATGTTAGTACTGCCGCCGCTTTAACAGTAGCCAATATTGCCAGAAATAACCCTCAACTCAAAGCAAAGACAATGGAAACTCTCTGGGAAGGAATCAAGACAAGAACCTATGAAAGTAATCCTAAAATACTGTCTCTGTTTATAGATCTAGCTACCCCAGAAGACCTACCGCAGATTGCTGATTATATAAAAGACGACGGCTGTGATCCATCCTTAAAACAATCTCTCTCCGCACTTGTGATGAAATTAACATCGACACAAGCTGATACTGATGCGATAAATTATGTAGGCTCAACAAAGCAAAGAATCGAAGCTGCTATAGCTTGCTGGAATGATCAACAAGCAGATTTTGATGAAAGAGTAAGTGCACTTCATTACCTTAGCTGCTATGGATATCCAGCAAGTAATATACTTCTAGACTTACTTGCTAAAGCCAATGATCGTGACTCGGTGCCAATAATGGAAAACTTACTAGCCATGGGTTCTAAGATTGCACCTACAGTAATGGCTAAAATTCAAGAAGTTAATGCTCAAAATCACAATGATCCTAAATATTTGGATAAGCTAATCGAGCTACTACTGGCTACGCTCGAAAGAGCAGATCAATTCCTAGAGCAGATCTATGTACCAAATGGATATGAAACTCGTTTCATATCACCAGACCCTAAATTAATCAATGCTAGTGAAAAAGTAGAGCCTGCATTAGTAAGAGAAGCAAAAACAACACTCAATACTTTATCTAAAGATTTAGTACAAAAAAATGGAGACAAAGACGTTCTCAACAGAGTTCGTAAGGGTAGAATTATTCTTTCGCAAGTGGCAAGCTAATGTAATAGAAATCGGGCGAAAATTTGATCCCCACGTTTTTACCTATACAAACAAAAGAGCCCCTTAAGGGGCTCTTTTGTTTGTTATATGGCGGAGAGGGAGGGATTCGAACCCTCGCTACAGATTTAAGGTCCATAGAACTTCTTAGCAGGAAGCCGCTTTCAGCCACTCAGCCACCTCTCCAAGGTCATAGTCATAATAGCAAAGAATCTTAGCTTTAAGCCTTAACTAAGGATAAAATTAAAATGTCCCACTTTACCCCCGACCCCAAATGGGACATTTTAATAAATGAAAGCCGAAATCATAGCCATAGGTACAGAACTTCTAGTAGGACATACTGTTAATACTAATGCCACTTATATTTCTGAACTGCTTAATGCTAATGGTATCAGTGTTTTTTACCATACCGTAGTAGGTGATAACGAGAGCAGAATTATTGACTGTCTTAAATTAGCAGCCACCCGGTCTGATCTGGTGATTTGCACCGGAGGACTTGGACCGACAGATGATGATATCAGTAACGAAACCCTCGCCAAGTTCCTTGGACAAGAAATGTACTCTGACCCAGAACAAGTAAAAATTCTTGAAGGGAAATTCCAGCAGCGCAGTATTCAAAACATCCCCAAAATTAATTACAAACAGGCTTGTGTAATTAAAGGTGCAACTGTTGTTCCTAATCCTATCGGCACAGCTATCGGCATGATGGTAGATTACCAGAATACTACCTTCATCACTTACCCAGGAGTACCCTGCGAGATGGAGGCTATGTTAGCTTATTGCATCCCTCTCATCAAGCACAAAGATACAAACAATAAATCGGTAATCATCTCACGCAAAATTAAGATGACCAATATCACTGAATCAAGAATGGCGCAAACTATTCTCGATTACTATAAAGAGCAAGGTCTTCCTAATCCCTTCCTGGAGGCTAATCCTAGCTTGGCTCCCTACGCTGCACTCGGTGATGTTTATGTAAGAATCACCGCTAACGCAAGAACAGAAGCTCAAGCTAGAGTATTAATCCAAACTACAGAAGCTCATATCAGTAAAATTCTTAGTGACTATATCTATGGCTATGATGAGGATACTGTGCCTATAGTGTTAGCACGCATACTTAAAGCGCGTAAGTTGAATATTGCCTTTGCAGAATCCTGTACTGGAGGCTTGTTGAGTAAACTCATGACTGATATACCAGGATCTTCTGAATACACGAAATTAAACTTAGTAACTTATTCTAACGAAGCTAAAACCCAGATTCTCGGTGTCTCTACTCAAACCATAGAAACATATGGAGCAGTATCAGCAGAATGCGCGCGTGAAATGGTTATAGGGCTTAGCAAAATATCCAGCTCAGATATAAACGTTTCTGTGACTGGAATCGCTGGACCCAATGGCGGCACAGAACAAAAGCCAGTGGGCACTGTCTACGTCGGGATCTTAATAGCGAATACCCAAGAACCTATCGTTGAACTAGTAGACTTACAAACTCGTCGCAATCTTAGCAGAGAACAAATTAGAGAGCTTGCGGCAATTAAAACTCTATATAGAATAACTAAGCTCTTAAATAATTAATGATATAATACACGATTATGAATAAAAGAGAATCTTTATTGAAGGAACTAGAACAACTTCCAGAATTTATTATTCAAGAAGTTCAAGATTTTGTTCTATTTCTAAAAAATAAATGGTTAGAAGAAAAAACTGAAATCTTAAAAGCATCAGAATCATCTCTTAGCAAGGATTGGCTCAAAGCGGAGGAGGATCAAGCTTGGGTAAATTTGTAAAAGGTGATGTGGTGGTGGTACCATTTCCTTTCTCTGATTTAAGCAAAGCCAAGCGCAGGCCTGCACTAGTTTTAGTTGATCTTAAAAGTGAAGACTTGATTCTAGTTCAAATTACTAGCCAGCATATTTTTGATGATTATGCCCTGGGCTTGGACAATAATGATTTCCTTGAAGGCTCTCTAAACAAAAAAAGTAATATCAGACCTAATCGAATTTTTACAGCTGATAATAAGATCATCTTATATAAGATTGGTTGTATAAATGAAAACAAAATCGCTGAAGTAGTGGAAAAAACTATTCAAATTCTAAAGACATAATCATCCAATAACTAAACTTTTAAACAATGAGATCACCAAATAAATATGAAATTAAATTATTTAAGGGTAAAGATATTGAGCCATTCTTAGATGAGATAGGCTCTTTAAGAGTAAAGGTTTTCAGAGAGTTTCCTTACTTATATGATGGTGACTTAGAGACTGAAAGAAAGTACATAGCAGAATACGCTAAAAGTGATAAATCAGTATTAATAGCTGCTTTCGTTGATAAACAAATTATTGGATTTGTTACAGGAACTGCACTTGATTCAGGCTTAGAAATTATTAGAACAGCTTATGAACTCTTTAATTCAAGGAGCTTAATCGCTAATAATTATTATTACATCGGTGAAATAATTATTTTAGAGGAATATCGGTCTTTCAGCTTAAGCCTAGAATTAATCAAACAAATAGGAACCTTTGCCAAAAATTCTGGTTACACTTCTTTATGTTTTTTAACGGTAATACGCGAAGCAGGGCATCCCTTAAAACCAGCACATTACAGAAGCACTGCCAAATTATGGGAATTCTATAAAGCTAAAAAAATGAATATGTCAGTAGACTATGAATGGAAAACTCTCATAAACAGCTCTGAGAGCATGATGCAAACAAATAAACTAGAATTCTGGGAAAGGTCTCTAAACAATTAGACACAACAGTCAAAATTTAGATGCTTCTTCCAGAGTGCTCTTCTAGTGTCTAGTTCTTGTCCATAGCTTTCTGGTATTTTAGAGATTTCCTTAAAATCCTGTTCTGGGATTACTAACTTAGGATGGGTCAAAAGTTCTTGCAGTTCCAAGTCTAGAGAATCAAGTGATTTGTTTTGAACAACCATGGTCTGAATATTTGGATATTTTTTTGCAAAAGGTTTCGCTGCTTTATTACTATATTTTATTTGCAGAGGTATATAGCCTTTGGCTTCTGATGCTTTATCTTTTACAAGCAAACAAATATCAATCTTGTTTTTATCAAAGAAGCTATCTGCTTGATTATAAGCTTCAAAACCAAGAAGTTCATATTTAGCATTAGATCCGTAATATTTTAAGGACTGGCCTTCCATATATCTAAATATAGACACCAAAGCTCTAAACTCTGACCAAGCTCCTAAGCCAAATGGGTGATTGGATTTGGGGCGCTCTATATCAGATTCTTCATCCAGTTCGGCATATTGCAATAAATGATGAAAAAATTTATTTGTATTAGAAGCATCATCATTTATATTTCTAAGACTGCGAGTCAACACTTCATCGCTAAGCGGAAACTCATTAGCCATAGCTGTTCCATACCAATCACAAACCCGAAGACGTACATTCACTCCGTTAACACTATAAGCAGGTTGTAGATTATCCTTAAACCCATTAATGTTGACAAGGCTGTAAACATCCCTGGGAGAATGTTCTATCAGATAGGTTAATAAATTTCCCGGAGTAAAATTTGCAAGATGATACAAACCTAGAAATATATACCTTGTATCTTTATCAACTTGATTAATACTTATACCAAGCTTCTTAGCAACAGCTTCAAGGGGATCATCAAAGTATTTGGGGTTTCTTAATGGCAAGTCATGATTGAATAAAGCTAGGGCTCTATTAACATCGCTAATTAGTCCTTTATTAAACCATCTGAGTGAGCGACTCTTAGAATAAGTTTCTAACTCATTAATGGTTTTTGCTAAATTGGGGAATTTAGTTAAAATTCTCTGACATTCTTCAAAATATAGTCGGCAATGCTTAATATCCACAAGAGATTTTTGAACCGTTTCTTGATAGCTACCAATCGCTTGTTCTAAATCATGCATAGCGACCTTCGCTTGCTTATAAATAGGAACGTCCACATCTATTGCCCTACTAAGAATTCGAACCATATTGGGTATTTTTTGATTACCTAAAACTGCAGAACCAATGCGACACGCTCTCAGATATTCACTTGTAAGTGTTTCTATTTCTTTTAATCGTTTGCTGATTAATTGTATTAATTTTGAAGGATGCAACAAATGATTGTCATTAATTAAGCTATAGAGTTCTTCTAATTTTTGCCTTCTAAACTGAAAGGTTTGATTTGCAAAAGCTAAGGGTGAATTTAATTGTGCGAGTGCTGCTAAGGGTGCTCCTATTTGTGGAACTTCAACTGCAGCAGCTTTGACTCCCAGCTGACCCAAAAACTCTTGCCGGAATCTGGTTCCTCCCTGTGGTACAAAATTAGGCTCAATAAAACCACTCAAGACGATATAAAGATAACACCTTGGTCGTTATAAATCAAGTATTTAGCTAACTAACCTTTATAAGCAACCTTCTAACTTCCGCCACACTCCAAGCTTGAGCAATACAACCTCGTGCAGCATGCGGGAAATCTCCATCACAGATTTCAGCAATAGAACCGATACCAGCTTCATTAATAATCTCAGCAAAGCCATCGACTATGGTTTTTACTTGTTTCTTAGCTTTGGACTTATTACCATTAAGCTTAAATAAAGCATCTCCCAGAGGTCCAATCAGCCACGGCCACACTGTTCCATTATGATAGGCTCTGTCTCTACTATAAGTACCACCATCGTAAACTCCACAATAATCAGGATCATGCGGAGATAAAGTGCGCAAACCCACTGGAGTAAACAATTGTTCAATCACGACAGCTAGAACTCTCACTGCAATCTCATCATTAACCGCTGAATATGGAAGTGAGATAGCGAGAACTTGATTCGGTCTGACTTGTAAGTTTTGTACTCCTCCTCTAACGTAGTCAGCAAGATAGCCCTTCTCTTCATTAAAGAAAGTACTGCTATAAGATTCTTCGATGCGTTTCTTCAGTTCAGTAGCTTTAGTGTTAATAGGATCATTAAAGCGCAGAGCCAGCTCTTCAACGAAAGCTACAGCGTTGTACCATAGTGCATTGATCTCTATGAGATAACCATAACGCGGTATAACAGACTTGCCATCTAAGCAAGCATCCATCCAAGACAGAGACTCACGTTCACTACCGGTCTCCAATAATCCATTACGTTTACACTTCACTGACGCAGAGCGACTTTCAGCATAAGCATTAAAAATATTTTTTAATTCCTCCCAAAACTCATTTTTAATCCAATCATATTTTTTTAGATGCAGAGCAAATTGCTGTACTGCCCAAAACATCCAGAGAGAAGCATCTACACTGTTATAAGCAGAACTCTCTCTATCCTTACCAATCATATTGGGAATCAAACCGTCCTTTTCAAAGTTCAAGAAATGTCTAATCACCTTCTTAAAATCAGCTTGATAAGCAGTTTCTAAGAAAAGACCTGGAAGAGAAATCATAGTGTCACGCCCCCAAGAACCAAACCAATGATAACCAGCAATAATAGTTAAATTATTATCCTTGGTTTGAATAACAAAATCACCTGCCGCTTTCTCTAGAGTTTTTACAAATTTATTATTCTTGTGAGAGATATCTGATTTAGCTAATAGATTCTTTCTGCGCTTAATTTCTTGTTTCCAAACTTCATCATGCTCAACGATTTGTACCTCAGCAGAAACACTTAGGTAAATACAGTTGTTATTTTGTAATTCTATTTCAAAATATCCAGGTGAAGCCAAGTCTTCCACGTGATCATAACCTCTCCTCTCTTCTTGCTGATATGAAAAGTTCTTGTACCAACAAGGCTCAGCGTTAAACTCTGACTGAACATTAGTCTGAATAAATAAGTCCGGCATATTGGTATAGGGTCTTAGATGAACGCCATCAACCAATCTTTCAAAGCCTTGATTATAAGTGGAATTTTCTTTAGCCGTATGATGAAAACTTCTATAAGCAAGTAAGGGTCTTAGCTTAAGTTTCAAGCTCTGCTTGCCTTTAGCCTTAAGACTATACTTGATAAGAGTCGCATTAATACCGTATGGCATTATTAGCTCTTTAGTTATTTCGAAGTTATCACCACTATATATCCACTTAGGATTAGACTCTGAGCAAAATTCTTGATTCAAAATATTAGATTCATCACTTGGCACATAAACACCCGGAAGATAATAATGAAAACTCAAAGCATAAGATTGATCACCGTACTCTACTGTCTCATCAAACTTAGAAACTAAAACATTACGTTCAGTGGTGTCGAGATTTGCAGCAACTAATAGACCATGATATTTCCTTGTATGGCAATTGAGGACTGTACTTGACGCATAGCCGCCTAGTCCATTGGTCTCAAGCCATTCTTGATCTAAGATTAAATCAGCTCTCTCCATATACTCAGTATTAGCATTAACCTGTTCTTGCGTCATGTTCATCTAGTTAAATTATAGAACAAAAGAGACGGAGATTAAGCTTTTCCGTACATCCTAAAATATCTTGATGGCACTAGTTTAAATTAGATAAACTTAGGTCATGGGAGATTCAGGACTCGCTGAAAAACAAAGTTTTTCTAGTCGGGTCTATGATAAAAAATCGGAACCGCGCGAAGCGCGTGTTCCATTAGGGAACAACAATATATTTTAATGAATCATTCTCAAAAAGTTTTAATGTTCGGCTGGGAGTTCCCTCCTTATATCAGTGGCGGATTGGGAGTAGCGTGTTTTGATTTAACTAAGGCCTTAAGTAGCCTAGGTGTAGATATTACTTTTGTTCTGCCTAGTATTAAAACTCCTCCTGCGCAAGATTTACACCTCAATCTAATATCTAGTGCAGACGTACAACTAAATTATAGAGATACCCTAGTTAGTTTTGAAGAGTATTTGAGCGGAGTTAAAATCGTATCTATCAACTCCCCACTACGACCTTATTTAACCGAAGACGGTTACTTAAAATTCCTTGAACAGTATCAAATTTATGCACATGAAAGCTCTAGTGATAAATCTTTCAAGCTTTATTTTAGTGGCGACTATGGACCTAATTTAGTTGCAGAAGTATTTCGCTACGCTTACATTGCTGGTGTCATCGCCACAAGAACCCCCCATGATGTAATCCATGTACATGATTGGATGACTGCGATGGCTGGAGTAGAAGCCAAGAAAGCCAGCGGCAAACCTTTAATCTATCACGTACATGCACTAGAAACTGATCGCAGTGGAGTTCATACTAACAAAGAAATTTATGATATTGAGAAGATGGGACTTGAGTTTGCTGACAGGATTATTGCAGTAAGTCACTTCACTAAAGCAAGTATAGTAAAACATTACAACATTAATCCCGATAAAATTTCAGTGGTACATAACGCTGTCTCTAAAACTAAAGTAAACAAACATAACGAAGTCTTACATAAGAAACCTGGCGAGAAGATAGTGCTCTTCCTGGGAAGGATTACTTTTCAAAAAGGACCAGATTACTTTCTTGAAGCTGCAGCTAAAGTTCTCGAGACAGAAAAAAACGTTCGCTTTGTTATTGCTGGCTACGGAGATATGATTAACCGGCTAATAGAACGCACTGCGCAGCTACGCATAGGACGCAATGTACATTTCACTGGCTTCCTAAATCGTGAAGAAGTAGAAGAAGTGTTCTCATCAAGCGATGTGTACGTGATGTCGAGTGTATCTGAGCCTTTTGGTATCTCTTGTCTTGAAGCAGTACTGTTTGATGTACCTGTGATCATTTCTAAACAATCTGGAGTCGCTGAAGTCCTCAATCACTCACTAAAAGTGGATTTCTGGGATACCGATGAACTAGCCAACAAGATCCACGCTGTCATCAAATACCCTGCTTTACAGAAAGAGCTTCTAACTCAAGCCTCAGAAGAACTCAGACATATACAATGGGATAAGTCTGCACATAAAGTAATAGAAATATATGAGGAACTCTCTCGCCAAAATAGCTATAATTAACAGTAATTATGCCCAGCATTTGTTTTTATTTTCAAGTCCACCAGCCTAAAAGACTTCGCAAATATACTATTTTTGATATAAACAAATCACACTTCTACGAGGATGATGAGGCCAATAGAGAGATCCTACACAAAGTAGCTAATAAGGGTTATTTACCTACTAACAAGCTAATGCTAGATCTAATCAATCGTTATCAAGGTGCTTTCAGAATCTCCTACTCAATCTCAGGTGTAGCCATAGAGCAAATGAAAAAATACTATCCAGAGGTTCTAGATTCTTTCAAACGCTTAGTGGACACTGGTTGTGTTGAACTCATCTCTGAGACTTACTATCACAGCCTGGCATTTTTACGTTCAACTAGCGAATTTGAACGTCAGATCCAAAAGCACAAAGAACTAATTGAAAAAGAGTTTGGCTATAGAACTCAAACATTTAGAAATACTGAGTTGATTTATAGCAACAGTATCGCCGCTACAGCTGAAAGACTTGGTTATAAGACTATTCTTGCCGAAGGCACAGAGAAGATATTAGATTGGAGAAACGCTAACTTTGTTTACAAGCCTGTTAATTGTTCTAACATCAAGGTCTTACTAAGAAATTATCAGCTCTCTGATGACATTGCTTTCCGCTTCTCTAATCGTGGCTGGAAAGAACATCCACTTACTGCTGATAAATTCTCTAAATGGGTACATGGCTTTGATGGCAATGCTGAAACAATTAATTTATTTATGGACTACGAGACTTTTGGTGAGCACCAATGGAGCGAGACTGGGATTTTTGATTTCATGTGGGCTCTACCAGAGTATCTGCTGAATCACACTAGCTTCAAGTTTAATACTCCTGCTGAAGTATCATCTATGTATCCAGTAAGAGATAGCCTAGACGTGCCGAACTATGTGTCTTGGGCTGACACGGAGAGAGATTTGAGCGCCTGGAAGGGTAATAACCTTCAAGATGATGCTTTAGAATCCGTGTTTAAGCTTGAGCAGCAAGTTTATCAAAGTAATAATCCCGATTTAATTTCTACATGGGAATCTTTACAAACTTCGGATCACTTCTACTATATGTGTACTAAATGGTTCTCTGATGGTGACGTACATAAATACTTCAACCCTTACGAAAGTCCTTATGAAGCATATATAAACTACCAGAATGTACTTAAGGATTTTGAGGGTGTGCTTGCAGCGCAGCCGGTATTACACTAAGCTCAAATAATATATTATTTGAATCTAAGTTATCCATATTACACTAGAATAACGATCATTTTAATAAAGCAATAAAGGGTAAAGGATAGTTATGAAGTATGTTTTTGAGGTTAGCTGGGAAGTCTGTAACAAAGTAGGCGGCATTAATACCGTCATCGCAACTAAGGCCCCTGAATCGGTGGCTAATTACGGAGATGGTTATATCGCTCTTGGTCCTGATCTAGGACAACATGGTGAGTTCAAGGAAACTCATGATAGTTTTTTTGATGTAATTAAAGTTGCACTTGATAAAGCCAACATTCAATGCAGGTTTGGCAGATGGCAAATACCTGGTAACCCAAGAGTAATTCTTGTAAGTGGTTTCAAGGAAAGATTTAATATAGAAAGATTACTACATGCTTACTGGGATGAGTTTGCAGTAGATTCTTATGAAGGTGGTTGGGATTACGTAGAACCAATACTCTTCTCTACTAGCTGCGCTGAAATCATTGAAGTTATAGCCAAATCTACATTTAAGGAAGATGATCAGGGTGTTGGACATTTCCATGAGTGGATGAGTGGTGCGGGTGTATTGTATCTCAAACAAAACATGCCTTCTATCGGCACAATATTGACCACTCACGCAACCATGTTAGGCAGAGCTCTTGCTCACAATGATCCGTACTATTACAACACGATTGAGAACGTCAATAATCTTAAAGAGTATGCTCATCGTCATGGAGTACAAAGTAAGCATTCTATGGAATCTATCTCTGCTAAGAATTCAGATTGTTTTACCACGGTCAGCGAGATTACCGCAAGAGAAGCTTATAAAGTTCTCGGTGTTGATCCCGACCTCGTAGTGTACAACGGCATGAATGTCAAAGAACCACTTAAAGTTGATGCTAAAGCTAAACAAGAAAAGAAAAATTATCTGCTAAAAGTTTGCAGTTCGTTTCTGGGAGAAACTCTTCCTGCTGATACGCAGATCTGGATTAGTTCTGGTCGTTATGAGTTCAAGAACAAGGGCTACGATATCACAATAGAGGCTCTAGCCAAACTTAAGAATAAACTAGGAGATAAATGTCCTCCTATTTTAATGCTGTTCTTAATTGCAGCAGACAATCAGAAACTTGTGAATTATGATCTACCTAAATCATCAGACCCTAATTTCAGAGAAGTAGCTATATCACCTGTCTATAATAAAGAACATGATTGCATCATCAATTCTTGCAAGCACTTTGGCTTAGATCAGAAGGATAGCCCAGTAAGAGTGGTGTTCTCTACACTCTATCTTGATGGTGATGATGGGATCTTCAATATTAAGCATGAAGAGATCATGGAGCTCTGCGATTTAAGCTTGTTCCCTTCTTTCTATGAGCCTTGGGGTTATACTCCTTTAGAAAGTGCTATTTTAGGAGTACCTACCATTACTTCTGATCTTGCTGGATTTGGTTATTGGACTCAAATCGGTGATGAAGATTGGACTAGCTTGGTAAAAGTTCTTAATCGCAAGAATAAATCATACGACGAAGCTGCTAACGACCTCTGTAATATGATGGAAGATTACTGCCTCTCAACCCCTGATAAGGAGAAGATCCTAGCTACCACCAATAAGATGAGAGCGCAGATCGACTGGGGTCAAATTTATAATGGTTATAAAACTGCTTATGATATTGCCATGGGCAAGGCTTATGAAAGAATGCTTGTGAGCAAGGGGCTTTATACTAGAGATTCATTTAGTAGCACTAGATGTCATATACAGCCAGGGCGCCCGGCTCTCAGGAGTATGGCTCTAGAAGCGAATCTTCCACAAAAACTCTGCAAGCTAAACGAACTTGCATACAATATTTGGTGGGTATGGAA
>CAYPGT010000045.1:0-3854 GCA_964410425.1 uncultured Gammaproteobacteria bacterium | reverse complement strand
TATTCTACAAGAATGGTTACTTCGTCCAAGAGCTTAATGCAGATGGTTATCAAGTAGAACACTATCCGTTGCAGGATTGGAGAAACCTTCCTACTCATGTACTGCTGAACCAATCTGGCGAGCCAGTGAAGATTCCCGTAGAATATCCTGACCGTATAGTTTGGACTAGGGTTCTCATTGTAAGAGTTGGACGTATACCATTATTCTTATTTGACACTGATATAGAAGAGAACTCAGCTAAAGATCGAGATATATCTTCTAGACTCTACGTTGGTGACAGAGAAGCAAGAATTGAACAAGAAATCCTTATCGGGATAGCTAGTGTCAGACTCGCAAAAGACATACTAGGATTAGATCCTGCAGTCTATCACCTCAATGAAGGTCATTGCGCCTTCATGTCAGCTGAGCTTATCAGAAGATATATGCTACAAGGATTCTCGTTTGAATCTGCTTGCGAGGCTATTCAAGGGCATACGGTATTTACCACACATACGCCAGTACCTGCTGGTAACGAAGCTTTCTCTGTAGATCTGGTCTACAAGATGCTTAATAGATTCTTTGAACATATGAATGTATCAATTCAAAAATTCTTGGATCTAGGCAGAAACATAAATAATAGTCAAGAGTTCTCCATGACAGTACTTGCTCTCAGAGTCTCTCGCAAGGCTAATGCAGTCTCCAAGCTGCATGGCGAGGTGAGTATAGAGATGTGGAAGCCAGTGATGTCTACTGAAGAAAGGTTCTTTAATTACGTCACTAACGGTGTGCATATGCCAACTTGGTTAGCTCCTGGCATGAAGAGTTTGTGTTGGGAAGTAGATAGACTGAATTTCGAGAAGATTAAATCTGTCCCTAATGAAATCATCTGGCAAAAACACCAGGAAGATAAAGCTACTCTGATTCATTTCATGAAAGAAAGAATTAAGAAGGAATATCTCAGACGCGGACTCAGTATCCAAAAAGTCAAGGAAATGCTCGTTAATCTTACTGAAGATACTCTAGTAGTGGGCTTTGCTAGAAGGTTTGCTGAATATAAGCGAGCTAACTTATTATTCACTGATATCGAAAGATTCCAGAGGATCATAAGTAATTCTGATAAACCAATAGTGTTTGTATTTGCCGGTAAATCACACCCTGCAGACACTAGATGTAAAGAATTGATTCAAGAAATATATAGATATGCTCTTGATGAAAGATTCCTTGGCAAAATTCTTATAGTAGAGAATTACAACATGCACGTAGGCAGGCTGTTTACTGGTGGTACAGATGTATGGCTTAATAACCCAATCATGCGCAAGGAAGCTTGTGGTACTAGTGGTATGAAAGCTGCTGCCAGTGGCTCTCTCAATCTATCATTACCAGATGGTTGGTGGCTAGAAGGTTATAAGCCTGAGCTTGGTTGGAAGATAGAGCCATCTAGAACACTAGAAGACCATGCTGAAATGTGCAGACAAGAGAGTAATTCACTCTATGATCTATTAGAGAATGAAGTTATTCCAATGTACTATAACAAAGAGAATGGTATCTATTCTAATCAATGGGTTGAGAAGATGAAAGCTTCTATCTCTGATATTGGTGTGAACTTTAGTGCTCGTCGTATGCTTGAAGACTACAGTATGAAGCTTTACTTCCCTGTGATTAAACGTAGTGCGATGAGTACGGCAAGTTAAAGATACTGAACCCAATTATTTTTATTAATACAATTAATTTCTTGATCAAGAAGTTTGGAATGAATTTTGTCCTGATTCTTACCTAACTTACATTCATATAAAGCGATTTGGTCTTGGGATTTAATGACAATATCAATTTCTGATTGATTTGAATTTCTAAAAAAGCCTATCTCTTGCTTGAGATTTAAGTAAAGGTTTTTCTTCTTGAAATTATTAACGATAAAATTTTCAAATACTGCTCCACTGTTAGGATTCTTCATTAGTTCAGTAAAATCATTGGCAAAGTAATTTCTAAGACCCAGATCCCAAAAATAAATCTTAAATCCACGACTGATTGATTTTCGTTTACTAAGATCTAATGGTTCAGATTTATGAATGATAAACAATTGCTCTAACTTATCAATGTATTCATAAACCGTAACCTTACTTAATTCTGTCAAACTTGAAAGTTCTTCAACACTGACTAATGAACCCACTTGCAGAGCAAGAAGTTTTATCAAATGAAGAAACTTTTCTCGGTTTTTACCCAATATTTCTAAATCTCTAAGAGCAATATTATTAGCTAAGGATTCTAATTCTAATAAAGGATCGTCACTAAAATAAACTCCTGGATAAGTACCATAACTAATAGATCTTTCTAAAATTTCCTTCGATCCTCTAATTAATAATTCCTCTTTATATGCTTCTTGCTTTTCTTCTCGTTGATTTAATTGATGATAAATCTCTTCTGGGCTCAGTCCTAGAAGTTTGATGAAGACCGCTCTCCCAGCTAAAGTCTCAAAAACACCTTTTTGTAATTCAAGTGCCGTTGATCCACTTAAAACAATTTTGATATCCTTATAATTATCAAAAATAAATTTAACGGTATCAAATGCACCTGATTCTTTTTGAACTTCATCTATAAATAAAACAGTCTTAGATTGATTCTTCATTGTAGAAATCAAATGTTGGATAGCAGTCTTCGATGAGTCTCGAAAAATCTTTCTGTCTTCTTGTAAGTCAAAATTAAATTCTATTAGCTGATTTTTATCAATTAAAGATTTAATCAAAGTTGTTTTGCCAACTTGTCTTGGGCCTAATAAAACAATGATTTTATTTGTTTGAAGTTGCTTTTTGAAGGTTTGGACTATTTCACGATAAAACATCACACTATACTATAATACCCCGATATAGACTATCTTACTATACTATATCAGGGTATTATAGCAAGACAATTTCAAAATTCTAGCAAAGTTACGATATTTACCGTCTGCTGCTAGTAAATTTCAGTTGGTTACAAAATGTAACCGGTTCACTTATATGGTGGACCTGATGAGATTCGAACTCACTACCCCTTCCATGCCATGGAAATACTCTACCAATTGAGCTACAGGCCCTTAACTTCACTCATTATCGCATTTTCAAGAAGTGGTTATAATGCATCAATCTTTGCTGCAGCCTGAAAGTCCATCTGTGTTAAACCATTAGCATTATGAGTCCAATACTCAACGCAAACGTAGCCCCACTTAAGGCTTATATCAGGATGATGATTCATAGTCTCAGCGATGGCTCCAACCTTATTTACAAACTCAAGTGCTTGGGAGAAATTCTTAAACTTAAACTCACGAGAAATTTTATGAGATTGATTCTTCTCTAACTTCCACTCAGCATTAAGCTTCTTCATCTCTGAATTAATCTCAGACTCAGATAGAGCCTCTGAAGGGCAAGCTCCGTGATCTTTACATTCGGTTTTCATAGCTACAATTTTAGCAAGATTAAGACTCTGTTGGTTTTAATGCTTGCAATAGCTTAGCAAGATGAGATTCAGGTCCTGCCTTATTAGCCTTATCTTCCAGATTAGTAAAGAATTCTGGTTTCAAGTACCCACCTTTAAGAGCTTCATGATACAGGTCTAGTATTGGTTGTAATTGACCTGCTTTCTCTAGAGTATCCAGTAAAGCTTCTGGAACTGATCTATTTAATCTCATCATTTGTTCAGCATGGCTTATTATTGCCTGCATATCCCCTATATCAATATCTGATGATAGTGTCGCAAGGAAATTATGAGCTGGAGAACCTTTAGCAATCCCAGATACTTTATCCAAGCCACCACTTCTTGAAACAATAATTTCTCCAAGTTGTGAACTCATCACAGTATTTGGTGTATTACTAGCTGCTACAAATGCTGCTATGAGACTATCCAAA
>CAYPGT010000044.1:0-17146 GCA_964410425.1 uncultured Gammaproteobacteria bacterium | reverse complement strand
AAACAAATATCAAAACGTTTTACCAAGTCCATTCTTCTTTATCCCAATCATTTTCGATATACTCAGGGTCTAAAATTTTAGCATCAGCATTTATAGGCGCAGTGTTAAACGCAGCAGCCCAATCGCTACGTACTGACCGACTAGCACTTAAAATCAAATTACCATTCTTAACTTCAATATGAATACTATTCTCAAAACCACAAGTCTCAATTATGGCCTTCGGAATTCGTACTCCTTTAGAATTACCAATATCTATTAAATCCAGCTCCATGGTAATTACATTGTACCTACTTTTGGTTAAGTAATCACTAAGTAATTACTTCTTATTGCGAAACTCTCTCAATAAGAGACTTGTAATCTTGAGAAAAAACTAAAGATTAAGATTCATGGCGTCAAATCTAGGTGATAATTGATTAAGTCCAATGAAAATCACTGCTAATGAAGAATACGGATTAAGGATCATACTTAGAGTAGCTAAGCTACTTAACTGCGGTACTGATCTAGTCTCACTTCATGATATTGCTGAAGCTGAAGGCATTAGCGTAGAAAATACTGCAGCAATACTTTCACATCTAAGAGAAGCCAACTTAATAGAAAGTGTTAGAGGTAAGTATGGTGGTTATAGACTCGCGAAAACTCCTAAGCAAATTAATTTATACGAGATCATCAATGCACTCTCTAAAGGTACTTTTGATTTTGATTTCTGCAATTCACACACAGGGTTAATGGATGCTTGTGTCCATAATAGCGACTGCTCAGTAAGATCGGTCTGGTCTAATCTTACTAAGTTAATAAATAATTTCCTAGCAAGCATTACCTTAGAGCAACTTATGCAGGATGAAAGCTCTTCAGGAAACAATATTCACAGTCATTTTCAGGTCTTACAGGATTTCACGGAAAGAAATTTACAGGGGTGCAAGTAGAGATGGAAGCTAACTTAGAAACATTACAAGGACAAGAATACAAGTATGGCTTCACTAGCCAGATAGAGACTGAGTTCTTTCCTAAAGGATTAAACGAAGACATACTTCGTAATATCTCCGAGAAAAAAGATGAACCTAAGTTCATGCTTGAGTTTAGACTTAATGCTTACAAGCAATTCTCTAAGATGCAAGAACCTCAATGGTCACGAGTACATTACCCTAAGATTAATTTTCAAGATATCGTTTACTACTCAGTACCGAAACGCAGAGCAAGTAAGTCAAGTCTCGATGAAGTAGACCCTGAGATCATCAGAACCTATGAGAAGCTAGGTGTACCTATTCAAGAACAGAAGATCTTACAAGGAATAGCCGTAGATGCAATCTTTGACAGCGTTTCAGTAGCCAATACTCACAAAAAAGCCTTGGCTGAGATTGGGATTATATTTTGTTCTATCTCTGAAGCTGTTAAAGAACACCCCGAACTGGTAAAAAAATACCTCGGCACTGTAGTTCCCAACTCTGATAATTTCTATGCCGCACTCAATGGTGCTGTATTTAGCGATGGCACTTTCATATATATCCCTCCTAATACTCGCTGCCCGATAGAACTATCAACTAACTTCCGTATTAATACAGAAGGCTCAGGACAGTTTGAAAGAACACTTATAATCTGTGATGAGAATAGTTACGTCTCCTATCTTGAAGGCTGCACAGCTCCAGCGTTTGACACGAATCAACTTCATGCTGCCGTAGTAGAACTTATAACCATGAAAGATGCTGAGATCAAATATTCTACAGTGCAGAACTGGTACGCTGGTGACGAAAACGGCAAAGGCGGTATTTATAACTTTGTAACTAAGCGTGGTAAATGCTTGGGAGCCAATTCTAAAATATCTTGGACTCAAGTAGAGACTGGTTCAGCTATCACTTGGAAGTACCCGAGCTGCATCTTACAGGGTGATAATTCTATCGGTGAATTTTATTCAGTAGCTTTAACCAATAATCTTCAGCAAGCCGACACTGGCACTAAGATGATACATATTGGACGCAATACTCGCTCAACCATAGTCTCCAAAGGGATCTCAGCAGGTAAGTCAGAAAATGCATACAGAGGATTGGTGAAAATATTACCAAGCGCCGAGAATGCTCGCAACTATACTCAATGCGACTCCATGCTTATTGGTTCTAGATCTGCAGCTAACACTACTCCATACATAGAAGTAGCTAATAACACTGCCAAGGTTGAACATGAAGCCTCTACATCTAAAATATCTGAAGAACAGTTGTTTTACTTACAACAACGTGGCATTAGCGTTGAAGATGCTATCGCCACTATCATCTCTGGATTTTGCAAGGACGTCTTCAAAGAACTACCAGGAGAGTTTGCTGCAGAAGCCAATGCGCTAATGTCACTGAAACTGGAGAACACTGTAGGATAATTATGACCCGAACGGGTCATAATTATCAAAGCAAGGAACAAACATGAACGAAACAATAATAGAAATAAAAGACCTAAAAGCACAGATCAATAGTGAAGATGGAATCAAACCCATACTTAAAGGACTGGACTTGACTATTAAGGCTGGCGAAATACACGCCATAATGGGACCTAACGGTTCTGGTAAAAGCACTCTCTCTAAAGTACTTGCAGGACATCCAAGCTATGAAGTAATAGACGGCTCGGTTAAGTTTTGTGGCAAAGATTTACTTAAAGAAGGAATTGAAGAGCGTGCCAATTCGGGACTCTTCCTTGCGTTTCAATATCCAGTAGAAATCCCTGGTGTTAACAATCTTAACTTCCTTAGAATGGCATATAACTCTAAACAAAAATTCTCAGGCGAAGAAGAAATGGACCCGCTAGATTTTGATGATTTTATAGAAGAGAAGATTAATATACTTAAGATGAAATCAGATTTCCTAGATCGCAATCTTAATGAAGGTTTCTCTGGAGGGGAGAAGAAGAAGAATGAAATTCTACAAATGCTAGTGCTTAACCCTAAGCTAGCCATACTCGATGAAACCGACTCTGGGCTGGACATAGATGCACTACGTATAGTTGCAGATGGCATTAATACGTATAAGAACGAAGGTAATGCAGTATTACTGATAACTCATTATCAACGCTTGCTAGATTACGTTAAACCAGACTATGTCCATGTACTTTCAGAAGGACGCATTATTAAGACAGGAGATGCCAGCCTCGCTCTAGAGCTAGAGAAGGCAGGATACGCACTAAAATGACCATAATGACCAAACCGCAAAACAAAGAGAGTAAATTTATAAATAGCATTACTAGCTCTTATAGTTTCTCGTCTGTTGATTTCATTAAACGTAAGCAACAACTCGCTCTCACGAAGCTTCAAGAGCTAGGTTTCCCAAATCGTAAGAATGAAGACTGGAAGTATTTTGATTTCTCAGATATTTTAAGCAAGGAATATATAATTGCTGGCACGCCATTAGTAGAGAGCAGTAGCGGACTAAGTATTCAAGAGCTAAACAAACTAGTAGATAAATATGTTTACAGGGAAACTGTTGACCAATTATTAGTGACAGTAAACGGAGCGTATTCGCCACAACTCTCTAATTTTAATTTCAGCAACCCTGGCATCCATATTCTAAACTTCAATGACCCCCAAGCACTCACTCCAGAAGCACGAGCTATTACAGAAAAAATATTTGCTTCTAACATAGAAGGTGAATTTAAGTATTTCAAAGCAATCAACACTCTACTCATGACCAATGGCTTTCTTCTCTACTTAGAGGATAATTTCAGTAGCGATAAACCCCTGCAAATACTACACATTTCCAATCAGAATAATTTCAATCAAATGCGATCACTCATATATGCTGGCAAGCATTCTAAGCTTGATATCATTGTTAACTATATTGGACTAGAAGATAGTCAGTATCTCACCAATGCTGTCATCGAGCTAGATCTAGCACAAGGTGCTCAGATTAAACTTGATAAAATTCAAAACGAATCCAAGCAAGCTTCTTGCCTTTACACTCTTGATGCAAAGCTTAACAGAGACAGTAAATTTGAATTCAATTCATTTAGCTTTGGCGCCAAATCGAGCCGCGATGATATCAACGTAGACATCAATGCAGAAGGAGCCCACGCTTCTATTAATGGACTCTATGTGTTGAACCAAGAACGTAAATCTCATCATAAAGTACAAGTAAATCATAAAATAGGACATTCTAGTAGCGAACAGTTATTCAAAGGCTTACTACAAGGCAAGTCTAGAGCAGAATTTAATGGATTAATAGAAGTTTGCAAAGATGCACAAAAAACCAACGCCAGCCAACTCAATAAAAATCTACTGCTCTCTAAAGAAGCACATATAGACTCTCGACCACAGTTAAACATACTTGCTGACGATGTTAAATGCTCACATGGCTCTACTGTTGGCAGTCTTAGCGCCGATGAGCTTTTCTACCTACAAAGCAGAGGCTTAGATGAATTAAGCGCCAAAGCAATTCTCACTTACAGTTTTGCGAGAGAATTAATCAGCACGATCACAGTAGAGTCTGCTCAGAACTATGCTACTAACCTAGCTTTCTCAAGCTTGAGATCTCAAGATGACACCAATGCAGCCAGCGACACACTAGAAGCCCTAGCTGATAACAATAAATATAAGAAGGCTCGCTATCAGTAATTTCAGTCAAATGATAGAAAAAATCGATCAATTGAACATAAGCCAAGAACTTGAGAAGTATAGAAAGGACTTCCCCATACTTGATAGCCAGATCAACGGCAATAAGCTTGTGTACTTGGATAGTGCTGCTACCGCCCAGAAACCTCTATGTGTCATAGAAGCCATGCGCAAGTTCATGCTAGAATCCAATGGTACAGTGCGTCGCGGGGTCTATGATCTAAGCACGATATCAACCCAAGCTTTTGATGCAGCACGCGAAAGAGTGAGAGCTTTTATCAACGCAAAGTCTAGCAAGGAAATAATTTTCACACGAGGTTCTACTGAGGCAATCAACTTAGTAGCTAGCAGCCTGTGCTCTGCTCTTAGAGGGATTGGCTCTCACCTGAATACTTCCAATGAACCTCGTAGTCCTTTATACACAGATTCTGAAATCGAAATTCTCATATCAGGTCTTGAGCATCATGCCAATATAGTTCCTTGGCAGATCAATGCTACTAGAATCGGAGCCTCTCTAAAAATTATCCCTGTATTAGATAACGGCGAACTTGATCAAGATGCTTATATCAAGTTGATTTCAAGCGGCAAGGTAAAGATCCTTGCTCTTACCCATATCTCTAACGCTATTGGCACTATTAATCCTATCAAAGAAATGATCACTCTAGCTCACAAGCATAACGTAATGGTAATGATAGACGGTGCACAGGGAATCACTCATACTCAAGTAGATGTACAGAATCTTGATGCAGATTTCTACGTATTCTCAGGACATAAGCTCTATGGACCTACTGGCGTTGGAGTACTCTATGGTAAGCAAGAGCTGCTAAATGCGATGCCAGCTTATCATGGCGGCGGCGAGATGATTGAGAGAGTTAAACACGATATAACTGTGTATGCAGAGTTACCCTTTAAATTTGAAGCCGGCACTCCACCGATAATAGAAGTAATAGGACTAAGTGAAGCAATTAAATACGTAGAGAACGTTGGCATGGCACGAATCGCAAACAGCGAAAAGGCTCTACATCAATACTGTGAAAATAAATTGCAAGAAATAGAGGGACTAAGAATCATTGGGCAAGCACAAAACAAAGCTAGTATTAGCAGTTTCGTGTTTAATGATATTGGAAGCTTCGATATAGGCACTATGTTAAACGAGCATGGCGTCTCGGTCAGGACGGGACATCACTGCGCTCAACCAGTAATGGATAGGTTTGGAGTAGATTCGACGACAAGGATATCTATTGCTTTCTACAACAATATAGACGATATTAATAGATGTACCGAAGCACTAAAACAAACCGTAAAAATATTTAGATAAACGAGATAAAAATTATGCTACTAACAAACCGAGACATAGAACAACTACTAAAAGAAAACCTAGACGTGCAATCGGTCGAAGCTATAGACCTTAAGGGCGGCAACCATTGGCAAGTAAACGTTATAGCTACTGAGTTTAATGGACTATCGCGAGTGAAGCGAGAACAGCTAGTACAGAGAGTTCTAAAGGACTTATTAGCCGATGAAACTATACATGCTCTTGTAGTGAAGGCTAGCGGGACTAATGACTAAATGCTACAATAATCAATTATGACAACCGAACAATTAAGCCCAGAACTTCAACAGAAAATAACTGACATCGTCACCAAGGACAAAGTCGTATTATTCATGAAAGGTAATAGAGAGATGCCACAGTGTGGTTTCTCAGATGCTGTAGTCAAAGCACTTAAGTTCAATGATGCAGAGTTTGTTACTTATGATGTACTCTCTAATCCAGACCTCAGATCAGGCATGAAGATTTATTCAGAGTGGGCTACTTTCCCTCAGCTTTATATTAATGGCGAGTTTATCGGTGGCTGTGACATAGTCATGGACATGCATGCCAGCGGCGAGCTTAAAGCAGCACTAGCATAGAACCCAATCCAGTATTCCTTAACTAGACCTTAAACTCTATCTGATAGCCTGGCACTAGAAGGAGTATAGTTTTGCCAGGAGCAATTACTACTGCAATAAGCGCCGCCAGTGCTGCAAGTACTGTCGCAACTGCCGGGATTCTTAGAAACCCAGGACAGACATCTTCAGGTTCATCTACAGGAGGAACTACAGATGTTCTTGATGCTATTAGTACAACAGGTAAAAAACTTACGAACGCTCTAGTCCAGACGGCTAAAATCGTAGAGAAAAGTGCCTCAACAGCAACACAAACGGGACAACTAGTAACCAATGCTCTTGGATCAACCGGCTCTAGCGCATTGAATGCGTTCGCTAGTCCTGCAGCAAGCATGATGAACGGAGCTGGACAAGCAGCCGCAGCAGCATTAGGAGGGCTAAGTGGACTCGGAGGCGGAGGTGGTGGCAGCTCAGGAGCAAGTAGAGGTTCTGGTGGTGGCTCAGGAGGAGGATCTGGCGGAAGTGGCGGAACTAATGGTTCTGGAGGCGGAGGCTGGGGTTCTGGCGGTGGTTCCATTAACCCTGGCAGCGGATCAACCACGGAGAAAACTTTAAATCCTAAAACAAACCAAGCCGCAACAGGGTTAGATTCAATAATGCAAGGATCTAATGATAAACCCCTGCTGGTAAAATTTGGTGCAGAATGGTGCAGTCCGTGCCGCAATTTCGATGAAACTAATGGTATAAGTAGCGGAGGACAACCAACAAGTATTCCAGGCGCGACTCTTCATGATAAGGGACAATACTCTATTTTAAAAGTTAACGTTGATGAAAATCCCAATCTGGCTAAACAAATAGGAGTAGATGCAAGCAGTATACCTGCCCTAGGTTATGCATATAGAAAACAAGATGGTAGTATCGGCATCGCCAATAGCCTTAATGAAGCACAGTCTGGACACACCCAAGTTGCTAACGTGAAAGCTCCAGAAGAATCTGCCAAGCCAGATGAAATCATAAAAGAAACTAAAGTAAACGACACTCAGACCAATGAAAGTGAATCACAACACTCTAAAGACATGAAAGATCCATCAATAAAGAATACTAGCAAACAAATTTCAGATGATCTTAGTACGCCATTTTCTCAAGAATAACCCTTAATAAATCGGAATACTCACAAAAGTATTCAAGCCTAAAGCTTTAGTAACAGAAGCTGCCCCTACTTGGAAGGGATAAGCTAAGACTCTGTTCCAAGGCACAGGTATGTTTCTAGCAGTGCTAGTTTTATTCTTATACTCAAATAGATACTCAAGGTTTGCTTGTCTAGAGAAGTCAGTAGTATCAATACTACGCTCTATAGCTTTAAGACAAGAACTATCTAGATCATTATTACCACTACTTTCACTCACAGCATAATGCGGTGCATCATCTCTCGAAATGTTTAAGCTCACTACTGTACGATAATTACCGTTATACTCTGCTGGAAACCAATTAGCATGGATCTCCTTACCCAACGCACGCGAATAAGATTCTAAGGATTTATATTCTTGCTTAGTTAATCCAGTTTTATGCAGAACAGCCGTTAGCTTCTTTGAGGGTGCCGCTTGAGCTATTGAAGCGGATAACATGAACAATAAAAGCACGAATAATATGTTTTTCATTAAGATAAATTATAGCAAAGAACTAGTTCACTTAAACAACACAATATCCTTATTGATAATTTTCTGAAATTCCTTGGAACAATGATTGTAATCTATGATATCTACAGTGAAGGGCAGATCAGAGTCTTCTAATTCAAATTGAATATCCATAAGTATTTTAGGATCAATCTTATCCTTGTAACATAAATCTAAATCAGAAAATCTTCGATTAGTATGTTTTACTCTTGAACCAAAGGCATAGAAAGGTACTGGACTAGCAGAGAGAATCTGAGCAAGAAGCTTATGATCAAAGGGTTCTAGATTGATTTGATTATTATTCATTCAACACAGACAATACTTCAAGTAAGCAATCTACTTCTCTTAAAAAACTTGGTAAAACTTTATAAATATCTTCAATTAACTCTTCATCATATTTATGAACAGTTTCATTACGAGTTTTAATAAACTGAAACCAAGCTTGGGGATTAGCAATGATCCCTTGCATTGCTGCCTCTCTGAAAGTATCCCTCGGACTTGTCACTTGCAATCCCTTATATTCAAGAACATCCTTAAGAACTTTCCACGAAAGTTCATAGCAAAGCTCAAACAACTTGACAACACCGTTTTTCTCCAAAGGGCTCTTCGCCACTGCATAACCTTCCTTCAGATCCCGGTAAGTTCTAACTAAAGGTACTAGAATAATCTGATCAAATAATAATTCGTCGTTCACCAATATAAATTATAGCAAACTAAGCTAAAATGACCGACTAGACCCCTATATGGCATACACACATAAATCCAGCCTCCAGCACATTGATCAAGCTCATATTTGGCATCCATATACTCAACATGCCATCGCTGATAAACCCTTACTTGTCAGTAGAGCTCAGGGTGAATTCATTTACGTTATCGATGAAAACGGTCAGGAGAAGAAGATCATCGATGGCATTAGTTCTTGGTGGGTTAACATTCACGGACATTGCAATCGTTATATCAGTGATCGTATTAAGGAACAACTCGACAAACACGAGCAAGTGATTTTCGCAGGGTTTACGCATGAACCAGCAATACAGTTCATAGATAAATTACTACCTTTACTACCACGGGCTGACATCACTAGTAGCAGTCATAATCCAAGAATTTTAACTAAGGCGTTTTTCTCCGATAACGGTTCCACTGCAACTGAGATTGCAATTAAAATGGCAATCCAATATTGGCACAACCAAGGACAGCAGCAGCGCAAGAGGATCATTGCATTCAGAGATGGATACCACGGAGATACAGTAGGAGCCATGTCGGTAAGCAATACACCGATACTACATCAACCTTTCAAGCAATTAATGTTTCCTGTAGACCTGGTAGATTCTCCAAGTCCACAGCTTATCAAACCCAATACCCACCTTAATTCCAGACAACAGATCTTAGTTAAAGAAGAAGCCAAGGAACTCGCTGAAGACAATTCTCTAAGCCAAGTGATAGAACTCATAGATAAGCACCCAAATCAAATTGCAGCATTGATCATTGAACCTCTAGTACAAGGAGCCGGTGGCATGAAGTTTCACCGCAGTGGTTTCTTGCAGAAACTACGCAAGCTTTGTTCCGATCATGGCATCATCATGATTGCTGATGAAGTGTTCACTGGTTTTGGCAGGACAGGAATGAATTTCGCTTGTTCTAATGCCGTCATAGTACCTGACATCATCTGCCTCTCTAAAGCAATCACTGGCGGCTTCTTACCAATGGGACTCACAGTAACTACTGAAGAAATTTATTCAGCCTTCCATTCCGAATCCCAGCTCAGAACTTTCTTTCATGGACATTCATACACAGGTAACTCATTAGCTTGTGCTGCTGCACTCGCCAGCCTAGAGCTTTATATCAAAGAAGATCGTCTCAAGGATGTGCAATATATCAACCTAATCATGAACCAAGAATTCAAGAAACTAGAAGAGCTAAGCATAATTAAAGATATAAGAATAATGGGAGCTATTGGAGTCATAGAGTTCAACGTAGAAGGAGAATACTTAGCTGATATTGGACCTGTATTAGCTAAAGCTTTCTTAGAGAAACAAATACTACTTAGACCATTGGGCAACGTTCTATATTTCATGCCACCCTATACTATTAGCGTAGATTCGTTAAACTATTGTATGCAAAGCATTAAAGAAGTCATACGCGAATTAATAGGAGGAAAATATAATTTTAATTAACCAAGCCAACTCTCAACCACTAGCATTTCTGATCGCCCTAGTTATAGCGTTCATGATCACTCCTTTAATCAAAGAAAGAGCCAGCAGGCTTAAATTAGAACCTAGAGGAGAAGGAAGAGACACTACTAATATTCCAAGACTCGGCGGCATTGCCATATTGATTGCTCTAGTGCTGACCACTATAATTTACTTAGCTATCTTTGGCAGATATACTCCGTCTGGAATAAAGCATCTAGAGCTAGAAGGCATATCTACAGGCGCTTTGATTATTTTTTTCATTGGTTTACTTGATGATATCAAACCCCTTCCGGCACCGACTAAACTCGCAGGTCAACTCACAGCTGCAATAGTGGCATGGTTAATGAATGTCAGAATTGAATTTCTTGCTAATCCTATACACTATATAGATCATGCAAGGGTTTCAGCAATTAAGCTTGATGATCTCAGTAGCTTAATTATCACAGTAATATTTCTAGTAGCCATGACTAATGCCATCAACCTCATAGATGGAGTAGATGGACTTGCTGTTGGAGTTACAGTAATTTGCTGCGTGGCAAGTTGGGCGATCAATCTTAGTCCCATACTGAACCAACCAGCAGGTGCAGTGCTCTCGGCAACCTTAGCAGGCGCTTGCTTCGGCTTCCTGAGGTATAACTTTAATCCTGCAAGAATATTCCTAGGTGACAATGGTGCATACTTATTAGGTTTCACCCTTGCATGCATCTCTTGTATCGGTCTTACCAAAAAAGTTACAGTAGTAACTCTGTCACCGATCCTAGCTCTCATCTTCTTAGTACCACTGATCGACATGCTCTATGCTATATTTCGTCGTGCTACCAAGAATAAGCCCATCATGAAACCAGACCTGGAGCATTTTCATCATAAACTACTAAACAAAGGTTTCTCCCAAAAACAAATCAACTATCTTTTCTACAGCATCACTTTCCTAGCTGGATTAATAGGCACCTATACTCTAGGTATAGCGACTAGTATAGAGTATTTAATAATCAGTGCATGCCTTTTAACCATGTGGCTGTTTTTCAGTTTAGTGATTAATGCCCGCAGACAAAGACAAGTACAGTAATATTAGATCCTATGAACTTTAGACAAGAACTAAGTATACGCCTACAGGATCCACGCATTATTCTTAATGAATTTTTTGGCTATTTATCATTTACTACTGGCCTTATTACTGCTGCGATGGTCATTTCTGGCAACGAGCATTGGTATCAAATCTTTGATCAAATCATGCTAGCAAGTTGTGGTTTACAGAATGTACCTTTGCTAATGGTTTATATCCCACAATGGCGTGTACTGATTTCTGGTGGCATTCTTGGAATAGTGGTCACTAATTATTTCGCCACCTTACCCATTGGCAATGCTTTTCGCGAAGGATTATTTGTCAGCATGATTAAGATTGACTATAGCTATGAAGCTCTCGTGAAATACCATCCAGATCAATACATCCCCGAATCCACTCTTTTGAAAGGCCCTAATAAACTTCATAATCTCCAAACTTACCTTAAGACTATCTGTAATGAGTTAGGCAAGCGCTCTCAAGAAATGCTCGCTGAATTAGCGAAGGGTAATTTCAGAGCATTAATTCATGACGCCGTTCGTTCACAATTCCTTTCGTCATTTATGCGCATTATTTCAGCAACACCCCTCTTCATAGTTTCAGTGTTTGAACTAGCTGCATATTTGGAGCTATATTCTAAAGGAGCTACTTATATTGCTATCGCAGCGATTGTTACTACTATCTCAATTAGAGCTCTTGCCTTCTCAAGTTTTGTTGATGGACTTTCTAAGATAGCTTTTGGCTTCATGCGTGAGAGCGTTATGATGCGCATAGGCGGTAGCATCTTTGCAACAGCGCAGTTCTACCTTATGTGTACTGGCGAACATAGCTTAAAACTGGTCATTCCTTTATCACTATCTGGTCTAGCAGCTTATCCAATAGTTGAGGGTGAGAGATTAAGAAAGCTGGCAATTGCAAAATACCATAGTTAATATATACTGTATTAGTGCCAACTGACACCAATATCGCTCAAATCTTCTGGAAGCAAGTTCAGGCTAGAAAAAGTTTTCCATTTCTGTCATTTCGTTCCTCTACTTTAGCTGAATATAGCTCGCTCAGCTGGCAAGAAGCTGGATCTCAAGTAGCACAATTAGTTAAGTTCTTAACTAATTTAGATTCTAAGCCTGCTACCCAAATAGCAATCTTCTCTTCTAATTCATACAAGTGGATCATCGCTGATCTTGCGATACTATCTTCTAGATCAATCACCATACCTATTTATCAAAGTTCAACGGCACAAGATTTGATCAACTATTTCAACATTTGTGAAATTGAAACTATATTTATCGAAGATGCCAAAAAACTTGAAGAATTAAAAAGCATAAAATTACCACATCTGCAAAACATTATTGTATTTGACCAGAACTTCAGTCAATCATCACTAGACTTACCATATAAGGTTCACAGCTGGAATGACATCGTCAAAGCAGAACTTGTCAATGATTTCAGCGAAGTAGAAAAATCCACCAAACTAATCAATAGTACCGATATGGCAAGTATAATTTTTACATCGGGTACATCTGGTCTGCCTAAAGCCGTACAGTTAAATCACTCTAACTTAGTAGCTGCCATCGAAGCTTTCCAGGAACGCATCAAACTCAATCAAGATGATAAATTTCTTTCTATATTACCCCTAGCTCATATTTTCGAGCGCACCGCCTGTGAGTTTTACGCTATCGCGATAGGCGCTAATATATTCTTCTGTAACAAGGCTGAGAATTACACTCAAGACTTAAAACAAGCGAAAATTACTTATTCAATGGTAGTGCCGAGATTATTAGAAAAAATATATCTCGGTCTACTAAAAAAACTAGGTTACAAATCAATACTTCTCAATATACCTATCATAAAAGACATACTTGTTAAACGCATTAGATCTGAGCTTGCACCAAATATCACAGCATTTATTTCTGGTGGCGCTCCGCTTAATCCTCGTATCGCTAAGTTCTTCCAGAAGCTCAATATACCAGTACTAGAGGGTTATGGGCTCACAGAAACCACTGGTGGCATCACCGTTAACTCACGACAAACTAATAAGCCAGGCACTGTCGGCAGGGTACTTAAGGGATCCGAGATCAAGATTGCCGAAGACAACGAAATTCTTTGTCGTGGGACTAGTGTGTTTCAGGGCTATTATAAAAACGACCTAGCTAATATGGAAGCTTTCTGCAATCCTAAATTCCAAGAATACAGTCAATGGAATCCAGAGATAGAAAGGGATACGCATAAATGGTTCAAGACTGGCGACCTTGGTACTATAAGCAACGATGGCTATCTAAAAATCACTGGCAGAAAGAAAGAATTAATAGTCACATCTTATGGCAAGAAGATTGCTCTTAATAAAATCGAACAAATGTTTCAAACCAGTATCATCATCAATCAGATAGTAATCTTTGGTGATAACAGAAAATACCTCACCGCACTTATCAGTGTCAATCAGGATCAAGTTTCTAGAGACAAGCAAGAAACCATGGTTCAAGCTGAAATAGACTCAATTAACAAGCAACTGGCAAATTTTGAGCAAATCAGACGCTTTCATATTCTAGAACATGCCTTATCTATTGAAGCTGGAGAATTAACCCAAACCCTAAAGATCAAACGCAATGTGGTAGCCCAAAAATACAAGAAGCTTATTGAGCAAATGTACGATGAATGATTATACATAAACGTTCGGTTCTAGTATTTTCGCAACGGCTACTTTGATAGCCGGTAATTTCTTCAGTGTAGCTTGATAACCAATATCCACTAATACATCAAAATCATCGAAGTCAAAGTTAGAGAAAGCTCGAGTGTCAGGGTGTATAGAGATATCAGCACGATCCGCTTCCTCACTAGCCTCTGACCAGGAGAGTAAATCCCAAGAATGGTTAATAATACTACCCAAATTCAAACCACGATTCAACTCAAAGCTATGCTCAATATCAGAAATCTTAGCTTCTAGAGAATCTGACATGAAATCCTCTTCATTCATAGATCCCGTGTATAAACCTTTAGCAGTAGTAGCATTAACAGAAATTTTTACAGCACATAATCTAGATCTGAGTATATCAACTGGAACCTTACTGACCAGAGCACCATCCACTAGGACTCTACCAGGCTTAAGCATAGGAGGAAAGATCCCTGGTATCGCAGAAGTCGCCAGCACAGCCTCTTTCAGTAATCCAGAATTAAGCACAAATTTCTCAGCTCTACCAATATCAGAGCTCACCACTTCAACAGGGATTTTCAAATCAGCAAAAGTCATATCTCTAAAAATATGTTCTGCCGATGCTCGAATTTTCTTACCAGCTAAGAGAGATCGCCTTGGAAGCAAAGAAAGATCTTGTACCTTGTCTTTAGCTCCCAACGCTGATTGAATTATAAATCTAGTCTTAGTAGCTGAACCAGTAAGACCATAAACTAAAGCCACAGCACCACCAATGCTAGTACCAGAAAGGAAATCTACAGGTATATTATTTTCTTCAAGAGCAAGTAGCACACCAATATGAGCAAAACCTCTTGCAGCACCAGCTCCTAAAGCCAAACCAACCTCACGATTCAGTAATCTTCGAATAATTCTATCTATAGATCTTGACTCGCCCAATTGATAGCCATGATGATCTATATTGTCATAAATCATCTCAACTTTCTCATCACTTAACTCATAGCAAAATTCTCCATCATCTCCATAATTAATAGATTTACCAAGCTTCACTACAGAAAACTTAGCTCGAGCTGAACTTTGTTTAACCAGAGGATCTTGCGCTGAAGCATTATTGAGATACAGTACTGAATCATTATCACGAATTAAATTAGAAATCTCAGCAAGTTTCAACTTACTTAACACTGCCACTAATGGGTGACCAGCAGAACCTTGATCACGCCAGCGTTTCACTTCTTCTACGATCTCATTATCATCGGCTTCACTAATAAATCTAGCCTGATCAGCATAATAACTAATTGCTTTAGACAATAGTTTTACAACACTTTTGATAGTATCAGCTTGCTGATCATATGTAATAAAAATACACCTAGTCTCAAATCTATTCATGCCTAATATAGCCTTGTATTGAATCCGATACATCAGCTCTTTCATTATTGATTCATATAAACGTGGTGCTTTATCATAGATCTCATTAAAACTCTTATGATCCAAAGTTAACAAACTAACTTCATCCATACTGGTTAAAGTCGCAAACATCGATACATTAGCAATTAACGACATAGAACCAAACACAGTTCCACTAGCTAAGGTGATCTCACTTTTAGAAGAAGCTCCTGAGATTGTAGCCTTGACGCGACCTTTAATAATTGCATACAATGACTTACAATTATCACCCTGGCTTGCTATGAGCATATCTTTGTCAAGATTATGAACCGATAGATATGATTCTAGATTCTTCAAATCACCAGCTGACAACTTGGAAAAGAATGGGATCTTATTTAATTCTTCGGATATATTCATCAGAACTCTATAATTTTACAGGAACTTTGTAACTACTCACCCATTTATATAATATTCTCATTTCCAATCCCATCAAGATGGGATTAAGGTTCCGCCGCTACGCGGCGTTTGCGCTGCGCGCGGCTTAATACGATGAATTATTAGCTGTCCGCAGGACAAAACGCGCCGAAGGCGCGTAACTACACACAATAGCCCATGTTAGACTTTTAACAAGAGATGCCGAAGAGAAAAAAACTATTTGTCAATAAGCACAGAGATATCGGTGCTCCTCCTGGTTCCTTGCCAGACCTAGTTGAAAACAATCAACAATCTCTACAATTCGCTATTAATAGTATTAATTATGATCAAAATATTTTCAAAAAAAGCAAACTAATTAATATACAAGAACTAGAAACAGAGATTCAATCCATAAAAGAATCAGCAACAGATTTAATTCATTGGATAGATATCAATAGCCTAAGTGATCTCAACTCAATCAAGACTATTGGAGAAAAACTGAATATACATCCATTGGTACTTGAAGACATCACTCATACTCATCAAAGACCCAAGTTTGAAGATTGGGATCACTATATATATGTTGTAGTAAAAATGATCTATCTAAACAGTTCTAGTGAAATTACTAATGAACAAGTAAGTTTTATTCTTGGAAAGAATTACTTAATCAGTTTTCAAGAACACGAAGGTGGAGTTTTCAATATTATTCGTAAACGATTAGAAGCCAATAAGGGACGCATCAGGAAGATGAAGGCTGATTACCTAATGTATTGTTTACTAGATGCAATTGCTGATAATTACTTTCTGGTCTTAGATACCATCAATGAAAGATTGATTCATATCGAAGATTACATTGAAGGCAAACATGATATGGAATATATCAAAGAACTACATGAACTTAAACAAGAGATCCTTTTCATACGCCGCTACACTTTACCACTCAAAGAGATGCTTCTAGCATTAATGAAAGAAGAGTCTGATTTAATACAAGATGGTACTGTAATATTTCTCAAAGATCTTCAAGACCACACTATTCAAATTCTAGATTCAATCGATATGATGCGTGAGATATCTCTCAGTGTTCTAGAGACTAGCCGCTCAACACTAAACAGTAAAATGAACGAAATCATGAAACTGCTGACAGTTATTTCTTCTATTTTTATTCCAGTCACATTTATAGCTGGAGTCTATGGTATGAATTTTAGGCATATGCCAGAGCTAGATTGCCCCTGGGCTTACCCAGCAACACTTCTGGTGATGCTTGCCATAATCATTGGTATGCTAATTTACTTCAAGAATAAGAAATGGCTATAA
>CAYPGT010000043.1:0-17353 GCA_964410425.1 uncultured Gammaproteobacteria bacterium | reverse complement strand
GTACCTGCCTTCCAAGCAGGCTGTTGCGGGTTCGAGTCCCGTCTTCCGCTCCATTAACAAGTGTTGCGATCGGGTCAAGTCCCATTTCCGCTCCATTTAAACTAAAAAGACCCTATTATGGGGTCTTTTTTTTCGTTAAGTTCAACATTATTGATAATTTGTTAATGTGTAATTTCCTCTATTTACTTTTTCAAAACTCTGCTAATATATCCTCATTATGAAAAAATTCGTTAATTTATCTATACTCGCGATTCTTTGTTTCACGTTAGCATCATGCTGCAAAACGTGTAAGAAAGATGAAGCAGCTCCTGCAGAAGATGCAGCAGCAGCAACTGATGCAGCAACTGATGCAGCAGCTTCAGCAGATGAAGCAGCAGCTTCAGCAGACGCAGCAGCAGAATCAGCAGCTGAGACTCACTAGTATTCTTAGCAAGACTTTGTTTTGCACTAAGATGTCTATTTAGAACTCGAAATTGGCGACCGTGCGTAAGTACGAGTCGTCTTTTTTGAGGTCTTAGTGGTTCTTCTAAGAGGTATTAACTATGTCAATTGGTGCTATGTCTTCATTTGCTGGAGTTAATGCTAGGTTCCCTGGTTTATCAAGGGACGCTTTTCACCAACAACTTACATTATTCCTAAGATTAGGAGAGGGCTAAATATAAGCTTTCAAATTTTTATTGGTAATGGGAGTTTTTCTTGAAAACAGAAATTATCATTGAGTCTAAACCCTTCTCTTTACAAGTGATACATAAATTGGCTAGAATACTAGTTTCATTTCCGTTTTGCTTGAAACAAGATTAGGATTAGATATGACAGAAGAATTAGAGTTGCTCATGCCAGGTGGTAGCCTGGAAAAAATCAAATACGCTATAGCTTACGGCGCCGATGCAGTTTTCGCCGGTGTGCCCAGATACAGTTTACGTGCCCGGGAGAACGAGTTCTGGGATCCAGAATTAGTTAAAGAGGCTGTGGATTTCGTCCATGACCGCGGCAAGAAGATTTACCTTACTTGTAATATATACGCGCATAATAACAAGATCAACGGCTTCATGGAAGCTATGACTGATATGGTGGCGCTTAAGCCAGATGCTTTCATTATGACTGATCCTGGTCTGATAGCACTGACCAAGGAAAAATTTCCTGATGCTGTAATTCATCTTTCAACCCAAGCTAATAACACTAACTGGGCGCAAGCTAAGTTCTGGAAGGAATACGGTGTGAAACGTGTGATTCTCGCTCGTGAACTGCGCATTGATGAGATTCGTGAGATTCATGACAATGTGCCTGACTTAGAGCTGGAAGCTTTTGTGCATGGTTCTATTTGTATGGCCTACTCTGGTCGCTGTCTGCTTTCTAACTATCTTAATTACCGTGATGCTAACCAAGGTACTTGCTCGCATACTTGTAGATGGGGTTTCAAGGTGCATGCTAATGATGCAGCTCGTCCTAAGCTTAATACTCAAGGTGAATCTATATTTGAGTTTGATGATGTGGCTACTGATTATATCCCTTTAGATGGAGATTTCTATCTTGAAGAACGCGAGCGTCCAGGTGAGATGTTGCCTATTGATGAAGATGAGTTTGGTACTTATATTATGAACTCTAAGGATCTTTGTGCCATAGACTATCTTACTGAATTGAGAGATGCAGGGATAATAAGTTTCAAAGTAGAAGGACGTAATAAAACAGAATATTATGCAGCCTTAGTAGCGCGTGCTTATAAACGCGGTCTAGATGCCATCTCTAATGGTGGTACTTTATCTAAGGAGCTTAGAGATTGGATGCTAGCGGAAGTGTCTACTACTGCTAATCGTGGATTTATTCCTGGATTCTATGCGCGTAATGCAGCAGCAGCAGCGCAAGAATTAGCTAGATCACATTCAGTGCAAACGCACCTCTTCGCTTGTCGTGTAGTTAACTATGATCCAGCAACCCAAGTCGTTGAGCTAGAAGTGAAGAATCGTATAGATGCAGGTGATGAATTAACCTTCATTACTCCAGAGACTGAGTTTGTGATGAACTTTGCTAATGCTTACTATAACGGTCATCCAGAAGCTTTAGAGTTCTCAGCTAAATGTCACAAGAACCCTAAGAAAGAATTTAATGAGAATCAAATTCAAGCTACTGACCATGCTCATGGCGGCGGACAGAATGTATTTATGAAACTGTCTCAGGATCTAGGTTCTAACTGGGATACGGCAATGGCACGCATGGCATATAAAGAAGCGGTGACGCTTAAGCAGAGAACGCCTGTATCGATATCCTCGTAATTTCTATGGATAACATCTCATCAAGATGCTTGTAATATAAGCTTTGATATCTCTGTTGCCGCGTCATTCTTCCCGAATTTTGCAAGAGCAGTAGAGAACTCTTCTAGTAGTAAGCTGTCATTCACAAAGCCTTTGATAGTATAGAATAATAACTCCTCAAAATTCTCTTCGTTTTGACTCAGGCTCATGGCTGCACCAGTGTCTACTAATGCTTTAGCGTTGAGGGTTTGGTGATCATGTGCTGCCCATGGTAGTGGTACGAATATCGGTACTACTCCTGATGCACTCATTTCGGCGATAGTCATAGCTCCAGAACGACACACTGTGAGATCCGCCCAGGCACAGAGTTCAGGCATATTGTGAACATAATCATAAATCCGATAATTAGAATATTTATCAGCTTTGCCGCCTAGGTATTTATCGACAAAGCTTTGATAAGTTTTCGTTCCAGTTACGTGAACCATATCAATATTTAACTTACTTAAATTTGGTAATAAATTTCCTATGGCATTGTTAATAGACTCTGCTCCCTGAGAGCCTCCGGTGATAAGTAAATGTAGAGTGTCGTCATTGCGAGCCGCCATCGGCGGCGTAGCAATCCAGTCTGGATCCCGACGCTCACTACGTTCGCTCGGGATGACGTAGTTGAGAAATTTTTTCGATATAGGGTTACCAGTAACTATCACTCTACCGTTCTTTGGTTGAGCAGCTAGATTAGGAAACGCTGTGGTCAAGGCAGAGGCATCACGAATAAAAACAAGATTCGCTAACCCGATATGTGCATCTAGATTGTGAATGATATAGGGAATCTTGAGAGCTATAGCCGCAGCGAAGACTGGCGCAGCGACATAACCACCAGTACCAAATACAATCTCTATTTGGTTTTCACGTAAATATTTTTTACTGAGCTCAAAAGCTTGATAAAATTTCCATCCCCAGCCCAATATCTTTAGAGGGTTGAGTTTATTAACAACAGGATCAGTTTCAATCGGTAAAAATTTTATGTAACTAGAATACGCTACTCCATCAGCATCTTTAAGCTCAGTTTTAGTTAATAACTCTGCTTCAAGCTTTTTAGCGTGACCAATGTAATAAAGCTCGACTCTCGACTCATGTAAGGCTTCTGCTACCGCTAGACATGGATAGATGTGCCCACCTGTGCCTCCTCCTGTTAATGCAATTCTCTTCATTGGGCTTAAACCTAATACTACCTTAATCCAAATATGCTATTAGTAACATCGAGTTATTAATGAAATATGCCAGCAATTGCGCTATACGTTTTGTTATGATATTCTAAATATACTTAAGATTAGCCACCCAGTTAGCAAGTTTATTGGTATAATACGGGGTGTATTAGAGTACTTTTGGTGTTATTATCGTAAGTGATATTGATGCTATTGAAGTAAATAATTGAAAAGAGGGCACATTGACAGAAAAAATTAGAAAAATAAATTGGCCAGTAGCGTTATTTTTGATCATCTCACCTATAGTTGCCGTACCAAGTTTACTTATATGGATTAAGGGCGGTAGTTTTAATTGGCAAACCATTATTTTAGGTTTGGTTCTTTTTTGTTTAGTGGAGTTGAGTATTACTGCGGGATATCATCGCTACTTTGCTCACAGAAGTTATCAGGCAGCTTTGCCTGTGAAGATTTTTTATTTGATTTTTGGAGCCGCAGCTTATCAAGGCTCAGCTCTTAGTTGGTCATTGGATCACAGAGATCATCATAACTATGTTGATGATAATGATAAGGATCCTTACAGTATTAATAAGGGATTTCTATGGGCACATTTTGTTTGGTTAATTTTTAAGAGAGATAATCATGACAATAAAGAGACCAAGGGTGCTGATCTTCTTAAAGATCCTTGGATTAAATTACAGCACAGGACTTGGATTCCAGTAGGAGCTTTTGTTGCCTTTGTTGTACCAGGTTTAATTGCTCTGTCTTGGGGAGATTTTTGGGGTGGAGTGTTTATCGCAGGTGTTTGCCGTGCGGTAGTTAATCATCATTCTACTTTCTTGATCAATTCCCTTTCTCATTGTGTTGGTAAGCAAACTTACTCAGATACTCACACTGCTCGCGATAATTGGTTCGCGGCATTCTTGACTTTTGGTGAAGGCTATCATAATTATCATCATGAGTTTCCTTCTGATTACCGTAACGGTGTTCGTGCTTGGGATTGGGATCCTACCAAATGGCTTATTAAAGGTCTGTCATTTATTGGCATGACTTCTAACCTGAAGAAGATTAGAGAAGAGATCATAGTTCGTAAACGTATGCAGATGAAAGAGAAACGTTTGTTACGTAAGTTAGCTAAAGCTAATATTGATCTTGTTGGCTCTAAGGAGAATAAGATCCTAGATAGTCTGAAACAGCAGTTTGAAGATGCTTATAAGCAATTATCGAAGCTACGTGATGATTATCAAGCCTTAACTAAGTCTATGAGTAGACCAGGTATGGTTGAGCTTGAGATCCAAGTTCTTAAGGATAGAATCAGTTCTGCTCGTTATGAGTTCTATAGAGCAGTTAAAGATTGGAATCTTATGCAGAAGCGTGTGCTTGCTTATGCTCGAGCGTAGAGTGAACTCTGTAATTCTTTTAGATTATGCTTGCTTAAGATGATCCCAAGTCTTCTCGTTGCGAATATATTTCTCGCCATCAAAACCATTGAAGAAGAAGTCCACCAAAGGATGTTCTATACTTTCGTTGTCTTCGGTATCTAGTTCAAGTTGCTCTTCAGCTACGTAACTGATGGCATTAGTACCATCGATCAATACATAGTACCAAGGCTTATCCTTAGAGGGTTTGAAGCTGTTCTTATTATAGATCTCTTCATCATTCATAAAGTACATATCGTAGTCGGTAATTAAAGCTCTGTACTCATCAGTCTTGTGTTTCACTATTTGACCACGCTTATAGATTGGTTTGTCGAATTGATTAAGAGTGTCAGCTAAGTAGAATCTAGGTATAGTAGCTAAGAAAGTATCACCTTCTTCGTCTACCATTTCATAACTACCTTCCATGGTACCGAAGTTAGTTTCCAAATTACAGAAACTGAAATATTCATGTGCTTCACCAGGCTTAAGAATCGGCTGCTGTCCTACTACACCAGGTCCCTGTACTTCTTCTACCTTAGAATTAGAATCAATAATTATCCAATGACGATTGAGCAGCTGAACGGTTTGCTTACTTTCGTTGGCAATGCGAATTTTATAGCAGAATAAATATTTGTGTTTTTTAGGATTAGAATACTCATCAAGATATACCGCAAGCGCTGTAACTTTGACACGTTGATCTACTTCTACTTTAGAATCAGTTTGCATCTTTATAATTCTATCATCTGTAAGTAAAGGGTTTATTAAAGTAGAACTTAAAACTTTCTCATTAAGATCTATAAGACTTCCTTGGAAATCTGAATTTTTCCTTCAGGCTTCTCTTACCTTAGTAAGTCGAGTATCCATCGCCAATTCAAACGGATCATAAGCATCTAGGTCTATATCGTCATGCAATATATCCAAAACCACATAGTTAGAGTTAGTGCCATCGTTAATTACCCCAAGATCTTTGCGCTCTAATACTGTAGCAGCATTGATCGTGATTAATTCAAAACGCTGCTTAGCACTTAATCCTGGTATCGCATTAGCTTCTTCACGTAGATCTAGATTATAGTTTGAGGCTTCACTATCAGTACCTAGTGCCCAATTCATTCCTAACTCTTGCCATAGATTATAATCAGGCAGACCATTACCAAGATATTGATTAGAGCGCGGGCAACTAATTAATTTAGCACCATAAGACTTAAGTATCTCTAAATCCTCTCTAGAAGCATAGACGGCATGAGTGATAAGCATATTACTAGAGAGCATATTATTAGCATGTAAATATTGCACAGAACTAGGATATGATTTCCAGTTTGTTAATTTCATATCCAGGGTATTAATACTTGCCCAGAACTCCCTGGCTGACTGAGCTTCAGGTGATTGTTTATCCTTGAACCATTCTTCTTCTGCTATGCTTTCAGCAACATGAGTTAAGAGTGGCAATTGATGTTCGTCACACCAGCTCTGGCAGAGCTTCCAGAGCGGAGGAGAGACATCGTAACTGGCATGTGGTGAGAGAGTGAATTGTATATTGGGATCTTCTGGTAATGAATTTATTAGAGTAAGAGTGTTTGAGAATATTTCCTGAGCCTTGGCAGGATCAGAACCGAAGACCTCAACTCCAATCAAACCCTTTAATCCAACAGCTTTCATAGCTTTGAAACTTTCTAGTGGTTGATTGGAATTCTCTATGAGGAAATTTGTACCATATTCTTTAGCTTGCTTAGCACCTGCTAGAGCTCGGTTAAGAGTGGCACCTAGACTGTTTGGATTAGGTAGAGCAGTCTCCTCCATTTGCTGTATTTTTACTAATTCACCGATCCAAGGAAAGAGGCTCCGAGCCTGAGTCCTGATACCCGTATAGACTAAATGACAATGGAGATTTATAAGGCCCGGTATGATTATTTGCCTGGGGTGAGTTATGCATGGATCTAAACCATCTATTTTTTTGATATTTGTAATACCATTTTCTTTGATAATAGAAGCATTTTTTAAGACCTCGTTTGGGTTTTTGATGATTATATTGTGGGTATATCGATTATATAGCATAGGCGATCTAGCTGAGGGTTATTTTTTTATGTTGAAATTGAGTATCAGACAGGACAGTGAACACTTACTAGAGCTAGAAATAGGTGGGCAATTATTATACAGCGACGCAGAACATTTTAAGGAAACAGTACTACCCCACTTAAAGGAGCAGTCCAAGGTCAAGGTGGATTGTTCAGATTTACATTTTTTGGATAGTGCAGGCATGGGTTCTTTTGTGAGACTGTGGAAGGAATGCAAGATGATCGGTGCTGAGCTTGAACTTTATAATGTTATAGATGATGTGCAGGCTTTATTGCGCATAGCAAGATTACACCAGCTCACAAGAATCATATCGAAAACAGGCTAATATAGCAATGAGCGATTATACAAACAAGCAAGATCTGGAGAATGATCTGGAGGAAAAAGTCCAAGAGCTTGAGTTGAAGCTGAATACAGAACGTAAGTTAAACGAAGATAAAACTTCGATGATGAAGAAGACTATTGCTGAGACTGAGGATTTGGCTCGACATTTGCAGAATACGACGCTCGCCTTAATTCAAGAGCGACAGATAGCTAATTCACGTGCTGAAAAAGAAAAGCTTATTAACAAGTGGGTTGAGAAGATACATAGCTCCTTCTACCTTAAGTCGGTCATGGTGCTTGCAGTGGAGGAGATTGGTAGCTATTTGGAAGTAGATCGCTGCGGTATTGCTCTGTTTGATTCGCATAATTTATTAGAGATAGAAGAATATACTAGCAAAGATTACTCTCGAACTATTGTTGGAGACGAGCGTTTAGTAGAGAATTCTAAACAACTAAAAATACAGACTGTAAAGAAGAACGCTTATATTCGTAAAGTACTTAGAACTAAGGCTGCTGTCATAGAGCCTAAGCTTGATGATAAAAATAATGATAACTTTTTGGATTCTACACAATCTTTTATGGCTTTACCATTATTGATTAAGAGAGAGTTTTCTGGGATTGTTGCTGTTGAAGAAGGATCAAACACTTTAGCTGAGCAGATTGTAGGTGTACTCTATATACAACAATGTGACAAGGATAGAGAGTGGAATACTAGAGAAACCGATTTATTGCAATCAATTGTTGTACCTTTGTCTACCGCTATAGAAAAAGCCTTACTTTATCAAGAAGCACGTAAACGTACTGAGTATGCAGAGTTACTTAATAACCTAACGACACAGATTAGATCGAGCTTGAATTTGAGTGAGATATTAGCAAGAACCGTTAATGAATTGGGTCTAGCATTGAAAGCTTCTAGGTGTTTTTTGTATTTTGATGGTTATATCAGTGATGAATACTGTGAGGAAGGAGTTCATAGTATTGCTAATTCTACTAAGTACCTAATACTAGATAAATTTTTAGAAGGTGGTAGCTTTAAGCCCATAGTAGTTGATAATTTATTGACTGAAGAACATTTAGCTAAGTTAAGTGATGAAGAGATAGCTGAACTTGAACTCAGTGGTGCTGTCTCGGCTTTGGCTTGCCCACTGCATTTCCAAGGGATAATGCAGGGTTGGATTGTTTTTCATAGTTTTACTCGTCGTATTTGGACTCGTGATGAGGTGAGTTTTGTAGAGTCAGCAGGTTCTCAAGTGATTGTAGCGATGACTCAGTCGCGCATGTATGAGAAGCTAAACTCTTATCAAGAAAAACTATCACGTGAGCTAAAACAAGCAGCCAGGGTGCAGACTTCACTTATTGGTGGCGATGTAGTCAACGTTAATTTAGAGACATCAGTTTTCTATAAGGCTCACAGTAATGTTTCTGGAGATTTCTATTGGGTGGCAGAATTGTCTCCGGATAAGATTGGTGTTCTGATTGGAGACGTCTCTGGTAAAGGACCAGCGGCAGCTTTGCTTACAGGATATTTATTGGGTGAGTTTAATTCAGCAGTGCGAAACTCTGCCCTAGCTTGGTTCCCAGAGAAAATGATAAGTTTTCTTTGTCAATCTATCTTAGAGCAAAACGCCAGTTCGGATTTTTATGCGACAGCTTGGTATGGGGTGTTTGATCTTTATAACGAATCTCTAACATATACTAATGCAGGTCATTTGAATCCTTATGTAATTCAGTCTGGGACTGTGAGACAGCTTAATCAAAACGAAGATAGTGGAGTGCCGTTAGGTTTAATTAATCCTCGAGAAATAGAGGAAGCGTATGAAGCTAAGACCATGTCATTTAGAGCTGGAGAGAAGATGGTTTTATTCACTGATGGAGTGATGGATCAACGTATGCCTGATGGGGAGTTTGTTCCGAAGGATTGGGTTTATAAAGTTCTTGATAAAGTTAAAGATCAAGACGTGAAAGAAATTACTTTTGAGCTTAATGAAAGACTTAATGCTTTAAGTGGTGCAACGCCGCTTACTGATGACAGGCTCATGATTAGCTTGGAGCAAGTGAAGTTTAATATTTATGAATTCCCTGCTGCTGATGCTGTTAAGGTTGCTGAGCTTTTGGATCAGATCTCTACGGAATGTTTAGCATCTGGTATGCCCAAAGAACGAACTATTAATTTACGCTTAGGTATCACTGAGGCCATTGCCAATGCAGTACGTTACGGTTTGAAGAAGAACCCTTATGGTAGTATCCAGCTTGGTTATAGAGTTGATCAGGGATCGTTTAAGATGACATTGATAGACCCAGGTCCTGGATTTAATTGGCAGGTTTATAATCAAGCTAATATAGATGAAGTAATGCTTGATAATGAAGGCGGTAGAGGTATACCCTTGCTATTAGAAATTTTTGATAAGGTCACCTGGAATTATTTAGGGAATCACTTAGGCTTGTTCTACTACTGGTAATAACCCGACCCCCGTCCTCGTTTTTTACCACATTATTTTGAATTTCGGTGTTAACCGCAAATTTTTATATAAGTCCTCGTGATTATGTACAATTTTTATTGGTATATAAGGGGACGATTAAATGCCAGAAGTTTATAGATACGATTACCCAGGTTCATTCCATCATGTTTATTTAAGAGGAGTAGATAGACAGGCCATTTTCCTTGATGCTGCTGATAGGTTTCGTTTTCTTGAAAGCATAGAGAAGGCTTATAAAAAATATAAATTTAAGGTCCATGCATATTGTCTTATGGATAATCATTATCATTTATATATTGAATCTGTAGAAGGTAATCTTTCTTCTGTCATGCACAAGATTAATACTGCATATGTTAGATATTTTAATATTAAATATGACAGACTTGGACCTTTGTTTGAAAGGCGTTTTAATTCAAAAGTAGTTCAATCCAATAATTATAGTCTAACGGTTATGGCTTATATTCATAATAATCCTGTGAAGGATGGCTTGGTGAGAGAGGTTGATCAATATTTGTGGTCAAGTTACCCAATTTATATAGGGAAATTTAAGCCTAGGGTTTTCTTTGAAATGACAATGATTTTGGATTATTTTCGAATAAATAAAATGACATTTAACTCTGAATTTAAAAAGTTTCATCATGCGAAGCACATCAAATTACCAGAAGAAGAAATTTGGGGTTCAGATGAATTTAAGAATATGCTATATGCACAATTTGATGTTGAGAAGAAAAAGGGAGATCTAATTGTTGATATAGAAGGAAGGGTTTGTAATATACTCGGTATGATTGAAAAAACTCAATTGACGTACGATGATAAAAAGAAATTAGCAGTGTTCGCATTACATGAATTTACGCCATTAACTTTAGAGCAGATTGGTAAGAGACTGGGAGGACAAACCGCTAATAATATTGGACAAATATATCACCGTTTTAAGAATAAGAAACTTAACGCAGAATATTCTGCTATATTTGATAATATAAATAGGACTTTGATTTATAGATAATATGGTAATTTGTAAAGGACGGGCGTTGGATAAGATCACTATTCTTGGCTTTGGTAAAAGTGCTATTAGCACTATAAATTATTTTTTGGTGAATTATCCGCAAACTCAAATTAGAGTTTCAGAACTTAAGACTATAGAGAAATTTAATGAGGCTGAAATCTCTGCGTTGGAAATTAAGGGGGTGCAATTTGAATTTGGACAACAAACAGAAAACTTCATTACTTGGAATAATAGTCCAGCACAGCTCTTTATAATGGTTAGCCCTGGAATCCCTCCTAATGCGCCGGTCATGGACCTAGTACGCAATTCAGGGGCGAGCTTTGGTACTGACTTGGATTTACTCTTAATGTTCTCTTCGGCTCGTAAGATAGCTATTACGGGGACTAATGGTAAGACTACTACTACTGCTTTAGTTGCACATATTTTGGGGACTGAAGGGCTGGGTAATATTGGCAAACCCTTTTTAGATTTCCTGCAAGTTGCTAATCAAGATACCCTTGTGTTGGAGCTTAGCTCTTTTCAGTTATTTTATTCAAATATTTTAGATGAAAATAAATATCTTCCTGATGTTTCTGTATATTTAAATATGACAGATGACCATTTGGATTGGCATTCAAGCTTACAAGAATATAGAGATGCTAAAGCCAAAATCTTTAAGGATGTGGCTGGTAAGACTTTGGTAATGAATTATGATGACTTGGTTGTACGAGAGTTAGCTTCTGCTAAATCCAATGTTAGATTGTTTTCTACTGAACTAGAAACTAATCCAGGAGCTTATTATAAAGATGGAACTTTGTACTTAGATGGTCAGAAGCTGATTAATGTCGATGAATTGAACTTAGTAGGGAAGCATAATTATTCTAATATTCTTGCTGCAGTTTTAGCTTGTGTCGCTGTGGGGGTAACTAAAGAACTAATAGTAGAAAAACTTAAAACGTTTAAACCAGTAGCACATAGATTAGAATATGTCGCAACGATAGATGGACATAAATTTTATAACGATAGCAAAGCTACCAATCCAGACTCTGCCATTAAAGCTCTGGAGGCTTTTGATCAGTCTATTGCTATAGTTGGTGGCAAAAACAAAAATCTAGACATGAGTAGTTTTATAGATAAATTAATTGAAAAATGTCAAGCTGTTATTGCTATAGGTGAACTTAAATCTTCAATTAGTTCTACTTTAAAAGCTAAAAACTTTTCTAAAGTTCAAGAAGCTAATAGTCTGAAAGATGCAGTAGATTTGGCTCTTGCATATGCTAAAAATATTCCGAATATCCCAGTAGTCTTAGCACCTGCTAGTTCAAGTTTCGATATGTTCACTGGTTATGAGGATAGAGGTAATCAGTTTGCGAAGCTCGCACGGCAATATCGATGATATAGTATTGAGAAATTTATAATAAGCATAATTGATTGTAAATGCTAAGTTTAGTGGTTATACTAAAGCTAGTGAGCTCGTTTCCACAAGTTAATCCAAAACTTAAATCTGTAGATCCATTCTTCTTACAGCTTAATTTGGCTTTGATGTTGATTGGTTTTACTTTTGTTATTAGTGCAAGCTGGCATGAGTCTGTAAGATACTATGGTACACCTTGGAATTTTATTATCAAACATGCAGTGGCTGTGTTGCTTGGCTCATCGTTAATGCTTGGTTTTAGTTTTTTACATTTCAGGTGGTTGAAACGCTCTGCTTGGTTTGGGACTTTGATTGTGATTATTCTACTCTTGCTAACGGCTAAGTTTGGGGTAGTTACTGGTGGCTCACGTCGTTGGCTAGGATTGGGTTTCATTAATTTACAGGCATCAGAATTTGCCAAGATTATTTCTGCTTTAATTACTACCAAGGTTATTGTTGAACAAAAAAACCGTATCTGGGCTGTTATTGCTGTGGGTATAATGGCGGTTTTGGTACTCAAGCAGCCTGACTTAGGTACCAGTATTTTGGTGATGGCTGCAGCTATTTCTGCTTTGTTTGCGTCTGGTTTCAACCTGATAGTTTTTATTCTTGGTTTAGCTGCAGTATCTTATGCTGGGGTTAAGCAAGTTATGAGTACTCCTTATCAAATGGACAGAATTAAATATTGGTTGAATCCCTATTCTGATCCTTTGGGTCATGGTTATAATCTGATCCAGTCTATTAGGGCGATTGGAGCTGGTGGTCTTTGGGGTGCTGGTATTGGGGCATCAGTCCAAAAGCTCGGACCTTTACCAGTGGCTTACGCAGATTTTATTTTTTCGATTATTTGTGAGGAGATTGGTTTCCTTGGAGCACTTGGAATATTAGTATTATTCTTTGCTTGGATTTATAGGGCTTTATATATTAGTATCAATGCGGAAGATGAGTTTGGTAGGATTTTAGGATTCTCTCTGACTATGGTTTTTGCACTGCAAATTTTAATCAATATCGCAGTAGCTACAGGATTATTCCCTATTACAGGTATGACCTTACCCCTGATTAGCTTTGGAGGCAGTAGTTTTCTAAGCTCTTCTATTATTATTGGGATACTGTTAAATATATCGAGATTTAGTAGGGTGTAGTAACGTTCTGACTTCGCACGCTTCCGTTACTTTTTAAAAATAATATGGGAGGTCACAACTAAATCAATCCATTATCTTCAAATGGTAACGGAAGCGTGCGAAGTCAGAACGTTCCTGATTATTAGTATGCTCCTCAACGCCTCTTCAAGCTTGTCCATCGCTATCATATTAGGACCATCTGATAGAGCTTCTTTGGGGCGAGGGTGAGTCTCAGCGAAGATCCCTGTAGCACCAGCAGCAACAGCAGCGCGTGCCAGTATTGGAGCATAGTGACTATTGCCGAGAGACTTATCCCCACCTGCGCCAGGAAGCTGGCAAGAGTGAGTTGCATCAAATATAGTCCTAATACCCATTTCACGAGCTTGTTCAAACATACGCATATCTACTACTAAATTGTTATAACCAAACGAATTACCACGCTCACAGATGAACACATTAGCGTTTCCTGCTTCACGACACTTGTCTACGATGTTTTTAATTTCAGGTGGTGAAAGAAACTGACCCTTCTTGATATTGAGAACTTTACCAGTTTCAGCAGCAGCTACTATCAAATCCGTTTGACGACAGAGGAAGGCGGGTATCTGTAATATATCCAAAACTTCTGCCGCAGCTTGAATATGTGAGATCTCGTGTATATCAGATACTAAGTTAAACCCAAAGTCCTTCTTTATTTTCTCAAGTTGTTTAAGTCCCAGTTCTAAGCCAGGTCCACGGAAACCATTAATAGAGGAGCGATTAGCTTTGTCATAACTAGCCTTAAACACCCAAACTACACCATCAGTTAATTTCTCTGATTCAAGGTTATTAATAATTTTTTCTAACTTAGTTGCTATCTCGTGTAATAAAGCTTCTGACTCGATAACACAAGGCCCTAGAAGTATAGGGAAGCTGTTAGGGGACATGATTTGAGATTGAAAACTCATGTATGACATATTATATCATTAACCCAGCATCTATATTAATACTCTCCCCACAGATCGCGGAAGCTTTATCACTAAGTAAGAACTTTACTAATTCTCCAATCTCCTCCGGTTCTATCCAGCGCTTTAGCAGAGTAGCTCCCAGATTGTTTTTCTCCGCTTCCTCTGAATTGAGTATGGTTTTAGCCATATCGGTTCTCACCCAACCAGGGTTAATAGTGTTGATAGTGATCTGATCGTGAGCTAATTCTGGAGCTATAGATTTCATCATAGCTATCAAACCTGCTTTCGATGCGCTGTAGGCTGGCGCACCACAGTCGCCATAAGCACTAACAGAAGAGACAAGGATGATTCTCGCTCCTTGAACAGCTTTGAGATTAATTAAGCATGCTTGCACACTACGAAAAGCTCCAGTGAGATTCACATCTAGAACTTGAGAGAATTTTTCTATAGAGTGTTTTTCTATAGGGTTGTCGTAGAATATACCTGCGTTACAAACCAGTCCATATAAAGGTTTGGAATCAAGGTTTTGCTTTATGTAACTATAGATAGAGTTTTCGCTTGTGACATCTAATTCTTGGGAGCTTGGAGCCAGAACTTTATAACCTGCATCACGCAAGATTTGCGCTGTTGCTTTGCCTATGCCGCGGGAGCCGCCAGTGATTAAAATAGTTTTGGTCATATCATTAATCATTCTAAACGACGCGTTTCTGACGTGGCACGCTTCCGTTTCGCTTTCAAGATAAGGTGTAGTTTAGCTAATGCTAAGATAAGGAGATTATGAAATATCGTTTGTTAATAGTCAGTGCACTAGCTCTAATCTCAATGAATATGTCAAGAGCAGAGGATACAAGCAAGGTTGATGAACAAGACCTTAAAGCTGTAGTAAAACAAAGAACTGAGAATATTAAAAAAGACACCAAAGCCATAAAGGAAGCTTTAGGCAAGGAAGCAAATGCAAGTGCCAAAGTGATTAATGCGCAGGCTGACAAGATTATTGATCAGGTTGAAAAACTAAAAGAAGATTTGAAAAAACACGGCAAAGAGGTTAATTCTAGTAGAAAGCAAATAGGAAAAGAGCTTGAAGACAAAGTAGAAGAGCTACAAGACATCATTGACTCTATAGATTAAAATTTAAAGTAAACGCATCGAACTTAAACTAGTTGTAGTTCAGGTTTAGCTTCATCTAATATCGCACCTTCAACAGGGCAAGCAGCTAGGCAAGCACCACAATCGATACAGGTGTCCATGTCGATGTATGGATACTTATGGCCGTTAGCATTAACTTTCTCTGGCTCTGGCCATTTAATACAATCTACTGGGCAGACAGGGATGCAATCTGCAGCGCCTTCGCAAATACTTGAAACTATAGTGTATGGCATTCTTAACTCCTTTAAAGCAAAATGCAAATCTTGCATTTTTTCCTGTGACCAATACTTTATTGACCAACAAGAACAAATACTAACAAGAATAGTTTTGAATATAGCTTCTTGAGAATCATTCTTAGTTATTAAGACCAAAGCTAAATATTTTAAGAAGCTCTAGTGAGAATAGTTCTCATTAACATTCCTTGCAAACTCTTATTGGAAAAATTTTATTAGGATTACTAATCATTTTAGGATCAAAAACCTTACGTACTTTTAGCATGGTCTGCATGTCTGAGTCTGAAAATAAAAATGGCATGTATTCACGCTTCTCTACACCGATACCATGCTCTCCAGAAAGTACTCCACCTAAATCTATGCAAAGTTTCATTACCTCGTGACTAGCTTGGTGAATGCGTTTGATGACAGTAGGATCTTTATCAGGATCGTAAAGAAAGTTAGGATGTAAGTTACCATCGGCAGCATGTAAAACGCTAGCGAGTTTAAGTTTGTACTTCTCGGCGATTCTTTCAATCGCCAAGAGCGCTTCAGGGATCTTGGATCTAGGAACTACAGCATCATAAAGATACCAGAATGGCGCAAGTTGTCCAAAAGCTGCTGCAGTGCTTTTACGTACCTTCCAAAGAAACTTTCTTTCGTGAGGGTCTTGAGTTTCTTTATATTTGATCGGTTGAAATTTATCGTTGATTAACTCTCTGATGAGTTTGGCTTCAAGTAAGACTTCATCAATACTGCCATCTAGTTCTACTAGTAAAACTGCCTTAGTATGTGAAGGTAAATCTAGCTCAAAAGTTTTACTAACGGCTTCGATAGCTCCATGATCTATCATTTCTATAGCTGTGGGCTTAAACCCATGTTTGATGATAGCAGCTACTAGCTCTGCTGCTTCTTGAACAGATTGAAAACACAGTTGCATAGTTAGAAATGATTCTGGAATAGCCTGCAAGCGAACTAGAGCTTTAGTGGCTATACCGAAGGTTCCTTCAGTCCCTACGAAGAGCTTGGTGAGATCGATTGATGATCTCTTGGCAGAATAAATCTTATGATGCTCTTCGCCTCTTTCGTATTTTTGACAAGCTTCAGCGTTGATAGTGCCAGTATAAACTATTTCACCATTGGGCATCACTATCTCTAACCCTAATATCTGTTCGCTAGTAATGCCATGCTTAAAGCAATGTATGCCGCCAGCGTTTTCAGCGATATTGCCACCTATAGTACAAGAGTCTTGAGAACTTGGGTCTGGTGAGAAGTGTAGTCCCGTATGTGTAACTTGCTTGGAGAGAGCAGAATTCACCAGACCTGTCTCTATAAGAGCGATTTGATTGATCTGATCATAAGCAATTAATTGGTTTAAGCGTGCGATGGAAATTATCACCGAGTCAGCATTGCCAATCGCACCGCCAGAGAGTCCAGTACCAGCACCACGTGCCACAAAATTAATCGGGACATCTTGGTGATATTCATTAATTAATTTAATGATCTGTAAGATCTGACTAGCGTTATTAGGAAGCACTACTAGAGCGGCTTGCTGCTTAAACAGAGAAGTAGCATCGGTCTCGTAAAGATAGAGGTCAATATTAGAATCTAATATCTGATCAGGCTTAAGGAACTTGCGAAGATCATGGATGAAGCCTGCAAAAGTTTTAACGGAGATTCTCATGTGAAGAACTTTAATTATATCAATATAGTGATGTATAAGTGACTCTCTATACGTCATTGCGAGGAACGAACGAAGTGAGTGACGTCGCAATCCAGTCTAATTTATAAATT